>JAFEDV010000025.1 GCA_018241475.1 Pseudomonadota bacterium
GTCCATCAGATTGCGGTCGAGCACGTCCATGCGCACGGGCCACTCCACGCCGTAGCCGACGCGCGAACCCCAAAGACGCAACCACATGGAATAGAAGCCGGGAATGACGCGCAGTAGCGATTCAAGCTGAGGCAGCGCATCGTAGAAGGCCTGGATGTGATGGGCGGCAAGCGAGGAGGAGAAGCTGCGGTCGTCGATGGTGCTGACCCCGAGCTTGAGCGGCGCCCAGCGGAACATCACCCGCTGCACTACCGGCGGCAGAATGTAGATGACGGCGAAGACGAGCAGCAGACTCCAGGGCGAGGGGACGCGCGCAAATACGCCGAGGGCGGCGAATGTCGCGACTGTCATCAGCAGCGGGAAGTACGAGAACAGCCGGTTCCAGCGGCTCATGCAGCGTCGCTGCGCACGGCGCCGACAAACAGCGCGTAAAGTTCGTCGGCGCCTCGCGCGGCGCGCAATCTCTCACGCGTCTCGGCGTGCTTGAGAAATCGGGATATGCGCGCCAGCGCCTTCAGATGATCGCCGCCTCGATCCGGCGGCGACAGCAGCAGGAAGACAAGATCGGCTGGCCGCTTGTCGAGCGCCTCGAAATCCTGCGCCGGCTCAAGCCGCGCAAAGGCGCCGATCGGTCTGGCGATCCCCTTCACGGACGCATGCGGAATGGCCACGCCATCGCTCATGCCCGTGCCCGCGAGACGTTCGCGGACGAGTATTGCGTCGAACGCGGCGCGCGCATCGACGCCATCCGTGCGCGCCAGGACATCGGTCATGCTTTGCAGCGCCTGGCGACGCGACGTCGCCAGCAGGCGAGGCACAATCGCCGCCAGTGCAATAATGTCGGAAAGCCCGCCCATAGAATCTCCGCGACTGCCGGCATCCGGCGGCGCCATCTCAGTTCCCCTTGCGTGCGTCAGCACGCTCTGGATCGATCCAACCGACATTCCCGTCGGGCCGCCGATAAACTACATTCAAATTCCCGCTCGCCGAATTGCGGAACATCAAGACAGGCGCGTCTGAAAGATCGAGCTGCAGCACTGCCATCGCCGCCGACATCGTGCGCACGGGAACTGTTGTCTCGGCGATCACAAGAGGGGTCTCCGCCGCCCCGTTCGGCGCGGCCTCGTCCTCTTCCTCCGCCTGCAACGGGGCGAGCACATAAGCCGTCGCATCCTCGGCGGGAAGAGGGGACTTGTGGTCGGCATGGTGATTTCGCAGCCGGCGCTTATACCGCCGCACCCGCTTTTCGAGCTTCCCCATAGCGTCGTCGAAAGCGCTGTGGGCGTCGCCCGCATGCCCCGCAGCCTGTAAGGAAATTCCCGATGACAAATGCACCGTGCAATCGACTTCCACGCCCACGCCGCCGCCATTCTTGGAGACCGTTACAACTGCATCAGTGGCGCGGTTGAAATACTTGCCCACACCGCTCGCCAATTCACTTTCAATTCGAGTTCTCAGCGCTTCGCCGACATCCATCTGCCGCCCGGCGACTTGTACGCGCATTCAGAGCCTCCTGGTCCTCAACCAAACACAAGAGCCCTCGGGACCGGTCTCCGCCCCCTGGAGCGCTCCCGATCTCTCCTCACAGAGGTAGGCCCCTCAAGCGCCGGGGTCAACGCGGCGCGCATGCCAAAGCATGTGGTTGGCGTCACCTTCACCAGGCCCGCGAAAGGTATTTGCGACGAAATGGACGCTTCACACCTCGCGGCGGCGTCCGCCGACGCCTATGTAGCGGCGGGATTTCCATGACCTCGCAGCAAGGCGTCAGCGCAAGAAGTGAGCCGACGGCGTCGACGCAATGGCTCGATCTCACGGCCATCGTTGTGTGCACGTTGTGCTGGGGCACGACGTGGTTTGCGATCACGCTACAGCTCGGCGTCGTCGATCCCGTCGTGTCGGTAGTGTATCGATTCGCGTTCGCGGCGGCGCTCCTGTTCGCGTGGTGCGCGTTACGCGGTGAGAAGATCTCGCTCACGCGCGCTCAGCACGCCGCCGCCTTCGGCGTCGGTTTCTCGACGTTTACCGTCAATTACACGCTCGTCTACTGGGCCGAGGGACGCGTCACATCCGCGGTCGTGGCAGTGGTATTCGCGACCATGGCGTTCGCCAACCTGATCGGATTTCGCATCGCGTTTGGACAACGGCCATCGCTGCTGGCATGGGCGGCGGCGAGCTTGGGCGTCGCCGGCGTCGGGCTGCTGGCGTGGGAGGAAATCGCGTCGGCTCAAATCGGTGTGCGGGCCCTAACGGGGATCCTCCTCACGCTGACGGGCGTTGCGGCGGCCGTGATTGGCAACATCTTCGCGCGCCGGGGCGAAGTCGCCGGCGCGAGCGTGGCCGCCTCAACCGCGTGGGCGATGGCCTATGGCGCCGGCGCGCTGGCGCTCTTTGCACTGGCTGCCGGCAAGATCTGGTCGTTCCAGCCTACGTGGGCCTACCTGCTCTCGTTCTTGCACCTCGCCGTGAACGGATCGGTGGTCGCTTTCCTCATGTATTACGGGTTGGCTAGGCGGCGCGGCTATGCCACCGCCTCCTATGTTTCTGCACTCGCGCCGATGCTGGCGATGCTCATGTCGAGCCTGTTCGAAGGCAAGACCTGGGGATTGATGGCGCTCGGCGGCGTCGTTCTCACGCTCACGGGGCAGGCCCTGCTACTGCGTGCACGCCGCGCTTAGGGCAGCGCACGGATCGCCGCTTCGACGCCCGGCAAGAGCACGTCGCGCGCCGCAACCGAACCTATCCGCGCATCAACGCAAGACACTTGCGTGAATTGCCAGACGTTGCGCGCGCAGTAGCGCTCTGCAGCGCATTTCAGCGGTTCATCCGGAAAAGCAAAGTGGCCCCGATCACTCGGGACCACTGCTAGTCTTAGGCTTGGCCGAACGCTTAGCTTTGGCCGTCGCGGTGATGCACTCGGTGACGCCGGTGAACCGGCGGCGGGGGCGGCGGCGGCGCCTGCATCACCACCGGAGGAGGCGGCGGCGGCGGCGGCGGGGGCGGCGGCGGAGGCGGAGGGTTGCAGGAGGAACCGGTCGCTTCCATGGCGCGCCGCACGTCGCGGTCCTGGCACATAAGGGATACCGCGGCGCGGTCGTAACCCATCGCCATCAGCTGGCGCGCGTTCTTCAGACGACGGCAATTGTGATCTTGCCAAGTGGTGCCGAGTGAGAGACCGAACGTCACCGCTTGGGCGCCCACTGAACTCGAGCCCATGCAGGTGTCTTCACCAACCGCGAGCGGGGCGGCGTAGGCCGTGTTGACTGGCGCACGGCGATTGTAGGTGTTGACGTTTACTTCCTGGTTCGAATTGTTCGAACTGGAGTTGTCGTTGGCGTTGCTCTGGTTTTGGCCTTGAACCTGGCCCTGGTGTTGGCCTTGCTCCTGACCCTGTGAGTTCGAATTAGTGTTGTCGGCGTTGTTGGTGTTCGCGTTCGTTGCGTTGCCGCCGGTGGCGCTGCTCGAATTGTCCGCATTGTTGATATTTGAATTCGTGGCGTTGCCGCCGGTTGCGTTCCCGCCTGTGGCCGTAGCGTTGCCGCCCGTCGCGTTGCCGCCGGTGGCGGTAGCCGTGTTGGTGTTGGTGTTGGCGTTATTGTTCGTGTTGGTGTTGGTGTTGGCGTTGGCGTTGGCGTTTGAATTGGTATTGGTGTTGTGGACCGTGTTGTCGACATCGATGGTGCCGCGGATGTCGATGTTGGTTCCGCCGCCGTCGTGGCCGCAATTATAGCCGCAGCCGCCCCCATGCTCGCCGCCCGCGAAAGCCGGCGTCGCGAACGCAGCTGCCGCCAGCGTCGCAGCCGCGGCGGCCATTTTCAAGTTTCCGAAGCGCACGTCTTCTCTCCTCATAGTTATTCTGCAAGGCGCGACATGCACGCGGCGCACCGGGCTTTAGAGGCTGATGCGGCACGCAATACGCGCCGGGGGGGAGGGACAGCGTTTCGTTTTGGGTCAGCGCGGCTTGATTGGCTTAACTGGTGAATGAATTTAAGCATGCGCGCCGCACTTCGCGTCCGCCGCGAAGCGTGGCGCTGGGAGAGGGCCTACGGTCGCGCGGGCGGGCGGGCTGAGGCCGGGGCGCCGGCGCTGAACGATGCCAGCGATCAAGTGAATTACGGCATTGCCTGGCTTTGAGCGTTTTACAGCCGCTCGTTGAGCAGACGTTTTCTAAAGCCCATTCGCCAGCTTGCGCTTGCGTTCCACCGAGCTCGGAATGCGCAGGCTTTCGCGGTATTTCGCGACGGTGCGGCGGGCGATGTCGATGCCGCGCTCCATCAGGATTTCGACGATGCGGTCGTCAGAAAGAATATCTTCCGGCGTTTCGCGATCAATCAGACCTTTGATCTGGTGGCGCACGGCTTCGGCGGAGTGGGCTTCACCCCCGTCGGCGGCGTTGATCGAGGCGGTGAAGAAGTACTTCAACTCAAACACGCCGCGCGCGCAGGAGAGATACTTGTTTGAGGTGACGCGGCTCACGGTCGACTCATGCATCTCGATCGCCGCGGCCACCGTTTTCAGATTGAGCGGGCGCAGATGCGCTACGCCATGGACAAAGAAGCCGTCCTGCTGGCGTACGATTTCGCGGGCAACCTTGAGGATGGTCTTGGCGCGCTGGTCCAGGCTCTTGACCAACCATGAGGCGCTGGCGGCGCATTCCGTGAGGAATTGCTTGTCCTCTTCGCGCACCGCACCCTTCGACACTGTCGCGTAATAGCGCCGGTTCATCAGCACGCGCGGCATGGTGTCGGTGTTCAGCTCGACCATCCAGGCGCCGTCGGGCGCTGCTTTCACATAAACGTCGGGCGCCACGGTCTGTGCCGCGCCGCCGCCGAATCCGGCGCCGGGTTTTGGCGTGAGCGCGCGGACCTCGGCTATCATTTCGGCCAAGTCCTCGCGATCGACGCCGCAAAGGGTTTGCAGGCGCTCGATGTGGCCCTTCGCCAGCATATCGAGGTGTGCGAGCAGCTTCTCCATGGCCGGATCGAAGCGGCGGCGCTCTTTGAGCTGCAGCGCCAGGCATTCTGGAATGTCGCGCGCCATCACGCCCGTCGGCTCGAAGCCTTGCATGACCGTGAGCACGTGCGCCACCTGCGATTCATTCGCGCCAATGCGCGCGGCAATCTCGCGGATGTCGCCGCGCATGTAGCCCCAATCGTCGACGAGATCGATCAACACGCCGCCGATCATGCGCTCGACCGGGGAGAGGCCCGCCTCGGTAAGCTGCGCATCCAGATGTTCGGCGAGCGTCAGATCGTGTGTCAGCGTCTCCTCAAGGCCGGGCAGGTCCTCGAAGCTCTTGCCCGAGGATGCGCGCGACCAGTCGACGAGGGGCGCAGCGCCTGCCTCGGCCAACTCGCACTGGCTCAGATCCGGCGCCACGTCGGCGAGATTGACATCGAGTGCAGCCTCCGCAGGCGCCGCGCCGCTCTCGAAATCCAAGGCCTGCGCATCGCCGCCATCGCTTTGCCTCGGCGCTTCGGCTTGACTCTCTTCGCGTTCGAGCAGCGGATTGCGCTCGAGTTCGGATTCCACGAATTCCGCGAGTTCGACGTTCGACAATTGCAGCAGCTTGATGGCCTGCTGGAGTTGCGGCGTCATCACCAGGGCCTGACCCTGGCGCAGCTCTAAGCGGGGGATCATCGCCATCGTGCATATTCCCCGAAGAAGAACTTTCGTGCTCCCCCGCTAGGGGGAGCTGTCATCGCATGAGCGATGACTGAGGGGGCGGCTCTGCACTTACAGAACTTGGCGTCCACCCCTCCGTCACGCGCTACGCGCGCGACACCTCCCCCTAGCGGGGGAGGACGAGAAACGGATGCGCCATCGTCTGAGATGTTTGCACCAAGCCGGGGGATCATCGCCATCGCGGACCCCGGCTAATTGAACGTGTCGCCCAGGTACCTTTCGCGCACGGAACGGTCGGCCATCACCTGATCAGGCGTGCCTTCGAACAGCACTTCGCCATCGAACATGATCGAGGCCCGATCCACGATCTGCAGCGTTTCGCGCACATTGTGGTCGGTGATCAGGATGCCGAGGCCCTTGCCCTTCAAGAATAGGATGAGCTCACGGATGTCGTTGATGGCGAGTGGGTCGATTCCGGCGAAAGGCTCGTCAAGCAGCATGAACGAGGGCCTTGTCGCCAAAGCGCGCGCAATCTCGACGCGACGGCGCTCACCGCCCGACAGGGCGGTGGCGGGCGCATCCTTAAGATGATCCACGCGCAGCTCAGCCAAGAGCCCGTCAACGATCTCGCGACGCTTCGAGCCGTTGCGCTCGGAGAGTTCGACGATCGCCATGACGTTCTGCTCAACGGTTAGACCACGAAAGATCGACGGCTCCTGCGGCAGATATCCGACGCCGAGCCGTGCGCGCTGATACATGGGCAGCGTTGTGACGTCCTGGCCGTCCAACAGAATTTGCCCCTGGTCCACGCGAATGAGCCCCGTGATCATGTAGAAGCAGGTGGTTTTGCCTGCTCCGTTGGGGCCCAGCAGACCGACGACTTCGCCGCGGTTCAGGAACAGTGAAACGTCCTTCACCACGCGGCGGCCGCGATAGCTCTTGGCTATTCTGACCGCCCCCAGCCCGTTTTGAGCGGCCTGGGTCTTGGACGAACGGCTTGCAGCGCCCTCAGGGCTCATATCTCACTGCCGCGGCTAAGAATTCGTGAAGCAAGTTCTAATTGGCGCCGGAATTGCCTTGTGGCGCCCCGTGCCTGGGCACGAAAACGCCGCGCACCCGCTGACCGTTCTGCGGACGGATGGTCGTCTGTCTGGAGCCGATCTGCAGCACCAGGGTTTCTCCCCGGATCACGTTCTCCTCGGAGGCCACCACGACGTTGCCTGAGAAGGTGACGCTGTCGGTGGATGTTTCGTAGTCGGCGCGATCGCCGCGCGCCGACTGCTGCGGGCGGACGTAATAGACATCGCCTTCGGCGATCATGCGTTGAATGTCGCCTGAACCAAGGCCGCCATTCTGACCCTGTCCGCTAGCGCTGGCGGGAGCGGTCGAGCGGCTGAAATAGAGGGTGATCTGGTTGGCGCGCAGGCGTGCGTCGTTCTGGACAATGTCGACGTTGCCGGTGAGCACCAGCCGGCGGTCGCCGTCGAAATACTGCAGGTTGTCGGCGGAATAAGAGATTGGGCCGCCGTTCTCGCTGATCTGGGCGTGCGCGGCAGGCGCAAAGGCGATCAGGGCCACGAAGGCCGCGAACGCAAAGGCCACGGTCTTCATTGGTGCGGCTCCCCATTCTGTTGCCGGCGATCCGGAATCTGTCCCCGGACCCCCCCGTGAAGGACCAGCGCACGGTCGCTCTGCCTCAATTCATAACTATCGGCCTGGAGCACGCCAAGTGGCCCGGCGCCAGTGACCCCGCCCTGGCCGGAGAGGGCGCCGCGTTCGAGGTCGACGATCATGTTGGGGGTGGAGAAGCGGTTGCCGCCGCGATCGGAAAAGAGGACCTCGCCCTGAAAAACCACCCGCTTGGCCTGTTCATAATAGACCCCGCGCGGGGCCAGCATGATGGTGCCGGCCTCGGTCCGATAGACCGGGGCGTTGAGATAGATGGGTTGGTTCTCCCCCGCCGGCCGTTCGGCGATCTCGGCCGACAGCTGGTAGGGGCCGCCGCTTTCGCTGCGGCCGATGAAGCGCGGGTTGAGCATCCGAAGCGGTTCGGTCGCGGCGTATTGGCTCGCCTGGAATCCGCCCTCGATGGCATAGAGCGCCATAAAGACGAACACCGAGGCGATCGAGGCGCCTGCGCCCGCCACGAACAGGCGCCGCAAGCCCGCAATCAGCCGGGAGCGGCGGCGGGCCGCTTTCAACGACGAAATACGCCTGGGCTCCCACACCTCGTCGGGCGCGTGATGGGCGGTAGCGGTCATTCAGCGGCGCTTGTCGCCTCGTTCCGGGGCGGAAGCAAGGCGCAGCGCTTGATCTGCGCGTGTGCTGGATTACGCCTTGGTCAGCAGGGAGGGACCATCATGCACGTCAACCGCCGCCAACTCACGCAAACATCCCTGGCGGCGTTGGTTGCTGCGTGCGCGGGCGAACGCTCCAGCGGCGGCGACATCATTCTGCACGGCGGACCGATTTACACGGGCGTGGCGGCGAGACCTCGCACCGAGGCGGTGCGCATCCGCGGCCAGCGCATACTGTTCGCTGGCGCGCTCAGCGACGCGCGAAGCGGCGCCGCCGGCGCGCGCATGATCGATCTGCGCGGCGCGGCCGCTTTCCCGGGTTTTGTCGACGCGCACGTCCATCTGGGCGGAGTCGGCCTGCAGGCGATGATGCTCAACCTTGTGGGCACGCCGTCGATCGCTGCGTTGCGGCAGAGCTTGGCCGACTATGCGCGCGCACATCCACAGGGTCCGATCATTGGCCGCGGCTGGATCGAGACGCACTGGCCCGAAGGGCGCTTCCCCAATCGCGGCGATCTCGATGGCGTGGTGGCTGGCCGTCCCGTCTACCTGCAGCGCATCGACGGTCATGCGGGCGTGACCAACAGCGCGGGCCTCGCGCTTGCTGGCATCACCAATTCCACGCCAGACCCGCAAGGCGGCCGTATCGAACGTGACGCGTCGGGCGCGGCGACCGGCATGCTGATCGACAATGCCAAATCCTTGATCGAAACCCGATTGCCGTCGCCGACGCGCGAGATGCGGCGAGAGGCGTTGCGACAAGCGACGCGGCTCTATGCGTCGCGCGGTTGGACTGGCGGCTGCAACATGAGCACGAGCGGCGAGGAGACGGCGCAGTTTGTCGAACTCGCCGCGCAGAACGATTTGCCAATCCGGACCGACATTTATCTCGTGCCGGAGGATTCCGATCCGGTGTTGCAGCGCGGGCCTTATCAGGACGCGAGCGGTTTGGTGCGCGTGCGCGGTGTGAAGCTTTACATGGACGGCGCGCTCGGCTCCCGCGGCGCGGCGCTGCTTGCGCCATACAGCGATCTGCCTGGCAGCACTGGCTTGCTGGTGACGCCGGACAACGTCCTGCGCGACTTCATGCGTCGCGCCCGCGTCGCCAACGCGCAAGTGGCGACGCACGCGATCGGCGATCGCGGCAATCGTATTGCGCTCGACGACTATCAGGCAACCTTTGCTGACAATCTGCCCGCGCTCCGGGCCGCCCGCTGGCGAATCGAGCATGCCCAGGTGCTTTCTCCGCAGGATTTGCCGCGCTTTGCGCAGCTGGGTGTCATTGCATCAATGCAAGCCTCGCACGCGATAAGCGACCTCTACTTCGCGCCAGCGCGGCTCGGGCCGGATCGCTTGGGCGGGGCTTACGCCTGGAATTCGCTGCTGCGATCGGGCGCCGTGATTGCGTCCGGCACGGATGCGCCCGTCGAGAAGGGCGATCCGCTGATCGAGTTCTACGCAGCTGCCTATCGACACGATCTTGAGGGTCATGCCGGCCCCGATTGGCATCTTGAAGAGACGGTGACCCGCGAGCAGGCGCTGCGCGACATAACCTGGGGCTCGGCCTATTCGGCGTTTGCGGAGCGCGACCGCGGCACACTCGAAGTCGGCAAGTTCGCCGATATCAGCGTGTTTTCGATAGATCTTATGGAAGCACCGTTCGCACACATTCCAACGGCGCATGCGGTGCTCACCATGGTCGGCGGTCGTATCGTGCATCAAGCCATCTAAACCGCAATTATCGCACGGCCATGAAGACGTCGAGCTGACCTCGATTATCACCATAGGTGCCGCGGACATCGTTCATCGCGAGCAGCAAATGTCCGCTCGCCGGGCTCGTGACGCTCGACTTGGAGCCGATGAGGAAGGCAGCGCCGCCGATGCGCCCGATCAGCGCGCCAAGTGGCGCGCTCTCAATCCATGTGCCCTGAATGGCAGGGCCACCTTCCGGCCCATAGGACGGCGCCGGCGGCGGGGCATTTGACCACCGGCCTTCGCCAACGCGAAAGTAGATGGTCTGCCCTTCGCGCACCTCGACGCCGGTATCGCACCATTCCGCCTGCGCCGGCACCCGGAAGAACTGCTGAACGCGCTCGCAGTTCTGAATTGCGGGCTGCGTTGGAATGGCTGTGGCGGTGGGCGCCGGCGCCGGCGCAGGTTCGTTAGATGGCGCGGGCGCCGTGTTCTCGGGCGTCGGCGAAGGAGCGCCTTCCGCGGGGGCGGGTGTGGCTGGCGCTGGTATTGGCTCGGTAGGGGCCGGCGTTGCTCCCGATGACCTTTGCGCGGTGACAAGACTCTGCACGTGGAACGCGGCCCAGCCTGTCACCGCGACCGCGCCTGCCGAGGCGATGACCTGGAAGAACAGCAGCGACCACGCCGCGCGCACAAAGCGCCGTGAATTGGACTTGGTCATGTTCTTCTCGTCGCGAATGCGGTTTGCACAAGCTTTGTCAGCGTCAGCAGGAACGCCAAACACGAAGCGCCGAACGCCGCGTTGGTAAGTAGGCCGTAAAGTCTTGCATCAGGTCCCATCGGGCCGAGAGAGAGCGTGAGCAGGCTCGTGGCGAAGATGAGTGCGACTGAAATCCAGCCGAGCGCCGCTGTCGAACCGAAATCCTGTAGGGCCGGTCCCTCGAAGACGCGCTCATCGATGGACGGTTTGCGTCCGGCCGTCAGTCCGCGCACCGCGTCCACCAGTTGCGGAAACGGCTGATCGGCGGGCTGGCCGCGCCAGCGGCGCAGATCGAGTGTTTGCACGATGGTGAAAGGCAACGGCGGTTTCACGCCGTCGAGCCGCGCTTGTACGAGCTTGTTGTTATCAAGCGCTTCTGTCGCTTCGGCGCGGACCCAAAGCGAGTTGCGCGCATGTTCTGACCACAGCACGAGCACTGAGCCTGCGCTGGCTATTTCACGCTCGATCACCAGCGGAAAATCATCGCCGGCCTGCAGGTCTTTGTCCCACCACAGGCTGAGCCCGCTGCCCTGCAAGTGCTGGGTGACCGGCGTGACCTGACGCAGGTTGCTGTGAGCATAGGAGATGAAGACGTCAGCCAAGCGTCCCCCCGTGATGCCGGGCCGAGTGGTACGCTTGATTGTGAGTGCTGACAAC
>JAFEDV010000260.1 GCA_018241475.1 Pseudomonadota bacterium
CACCAGCGGGCAGCGCGCCGCAGCGCAAACGCACACGCTGTGCGCCCGCCGCTGCGCTGGAGTCTTCCGTCAGGCTTGCTTCGGCTTCTTCGGCGCGCGCTTGCGCTTCGGCATCGCCGTCACCGGTGCGATTACCTGGCCGTACATCGACGGCCACGGTGCGTCCTTCGATTCGATCGTCACCGCATCGCCAAAGCCGTTGAAGCGCGTCGACATGGTGGTGCCATAAGCGCCCAGCGAGCCGATCTCGATCAGGTCGCCTTCGCGGACGTCGGCCGGCAGCATGAACGGACCGGCGGCTGCATCCATGGAATCGCAAGTCGGACCGTAGAGGCGAAAGGGCGCATTCTTGGCGCGGCTTGGCTCCGGGCGCAGAAGCTTGGCCGGGAACGACCAATTCAAGTGCGTGGCGTCGAACAGCGTGCCGAAGGCGCCGTCGTTCAGATAGAGGGCTTCGCCCTTGCGCAATTCGACGCGCGCCACAGTGGAGCCCGCTTCGGCTACCAGCGCGCGGCCGGGCTCCGCCCAGAGTTTGGCGTTCTGCGTCACGAACATCTGTTCGAACGCGCTCTTGATGGTCGTGATGTAGTCGATCATCGGCGGCGGGTTCATGCCGGGATAGATCGCCGGAAAGCCGCCGCCGATATCGACGATGTCGGCGACGACGCCTGCCTTCACAATCGCCTGGTTGACCATCTCCATGGCGTCTCGGAAAGATTCCGGACGCATGCACTGGCTGCCGACGTGGAAGGACACGCCCAGCATCTCTTCGCTGGCGCTCCGGGCGCGGCGCAGCAGGTCGGGCGCTTCCTCCGGCGCGATGCCAAACTTGCGCGTCAGCGGGTAGGCCGCGCCATCGCTGGACACAGCGAGACGCACCATCAGGCTCAGGTCCCTGGCGGCGCCGGTCTCCTGCAGGACCTTTTCAAGTTCATCTTCGCTGTCGAGCGCAAACGTCTTCACGCCGAAGTCGTGAAAGGCGCGCGCGATGGCGCGGCGGCTCTTGACCGGATGCATGAAGGCGATCTGCGCGCCGGGGAAGCGCCCGGCGACAAGCGCCGCTTCGGTCTCGGAAGCCACGTCGAAATTCTTGATACCGTTGGCCCACAGCGTATCCAGCACCCATAGCGCGGGGTTGGCCTTCACGGCGTAGAACACCTCGCCCGGAAAGTGGCTTCTAAACCACTGAGCGGCGGCGGCGACTCGATGCGGACGCGCGATCGCAACCGGCCCTTCCGGGGCGGTTCCAGACGCGAGCTCGAGTGGCGAGAGGACAGAGTCCATCCGGCTACTCCTCAAACAATGCGACCGTCTTTCGAGCGGTGCTTGTTAAACCCAGGCCGGCGTTAGTCGGACATGCCTAATGTCAGGTCCGCCCTTGGGAGCTTGCGCCGAGGAACCGCCAGAGAGCCTCCTGCTCCCAGTTGCTCGCGGTCCCCCAGGTGGCCTGGGCCGAGGGGGCGTTAGTGGACGCTGTTTCCAGGTCCGCCGGTAGATTCGAAATATGGAAAATATTCTCCAATGTAAAGTAGCAGGTTTGGTTAATTCCCGACGGCGCCGAAACGATCTCGCGTGCGGACGCAGTCCAGCGACGCCCACCGCAGTGGTGTAACGCGGGTCGACAGCGGCTCCCGCGCAACGTCACAAAAGTGCAGCCGAACTGTAGTCGAGGCGTCGTCAAACAGTCGCGGTCGCGTCATCGGACACCGCTACCCCACGCTCATCTCCCCAGCGCTTGAAGCCGAGTCGATTGGACTCGCGCGGCTGGGATTTGGGCAGGTTCGACCAGGGGTCCTCGATGAAGAAGTCACAAGCTTTGATAACGGCCGCGCTGAGCGCGCTCGGCATGGCAGCGGGGGCTGGCGCCGCGCACGCCGATCCGACGACAGTCTGGAATGGCGCAACGGAAACGCGTGAGGAAGACCGTCGCTTCCACGTGAACGGCCGCTTCCAGTATGACGTCGCCTCGACCGATGCCGATTTCTGTTCCGCCACTGGCTTTAACAGCGGCACCACGACGCTGACTGCGACGCCATGCGAATCGGGCATTCGCTCTTACGCCCGCCGCGCCTTCCTAGGCGTTGACGGCCGCCTCACCACCAATTGGCGTTACAATGTGAAGTTCGACTTCAACATGTCGGGCTCGCCGAGTGTCCGCGCCGACGACCTTTACCTGGAGTATGCAGGTGATGACTTCTCCTTCATCGTCGGCAACAACAACGCCGTCTCGCCGATGGAAGACCGCGACTCGTCGCTGAACATCCCGTTCAATGAGCGCTCTTTCCTGATCAGCGCATCGGGCGTCGGCAAGCGCCCCGGCGTCGCCTTCATCACCAACGGCGGCAACTGGTCCCTCGGCGCGAACCTCTCGTCCAACGAGACGGTCGACACTGGCGATTCGGCCGCCAGCGGCAGGGAGTCTTGGTTTGCCGGCGTGCGCGCCACTTGGGCGCCGATTTTCGAACAAACCCCGGACGGCGCCACGCTGCTGCACCTGGGCTTCTACGGCCGTTATCGGGATAACGGCAGCGGCAACGCCAACACGATCAACGGCCTGTTCACCTATAGCCCGAACGCCCTGTCGAACAAATCCAACAACAACGCCTCGGTTGGCGGCGCCGATCACGACACCTTTTGGGATGTCGAGGCGGCCTTCCAATGGAATGCGTTTGGAGCTGACGCCGAGTACGGCCAGATCGATGCACACGACTCGCCGCTGACCAGCGCGCAGGTCGGCAACGGCAACATCACCGGTTATTACTTTGATGTGTTCTGGTCGCCGACCGGCGAAAGTCGCCGCTACAACGCAGCTGACGGCAGCTTCGGCGCCATCACGCCACGCCGCACGCTCGGTTCGGACGGCGGGATCGGCCACGTCATGCTGAGCGCGCGCTACGAAAACCTCGACCTCTCGGATGCGAGTTTCGGCATCAATCGCAACGAGACGACGGCCTACACGCTTGGCGCCACCTGGGTTCCTATCAGCCACGTCAAGTTTCAGCTGAACTACTCGCACACCGACGTGAACTACACCGACAATACGTCTGACGCGTTGACCGGCGCCAGCAATCCGGCCGGCGTGCAAGTCAATCGGGACAACAAGATCAATGCCGTCGTTCTGCGCACGCAATTCGATTGGTAAGAAGAAATCCTGTGCGCCGCTGTCGTCCCGTCGAGGGACATTCAACACGTGGACTTTTGAAGATCGGGGAGTTCTGAGATGAAAATGAGCAAGATCATGCCGCGGCGCATGGCGATCGGCGCGATCGCCGCCATCGCGGCGCTGGCTTCGGCTGGAGCGGCTTTTGCCGATGAAATCACCGGCGCGGGCGCGACCTTCCCGCAGCCGGTCTACACGCGCTGGGCCGAACAATACGCTGGCCAGAGCGGCGACACGCTGAACTATCAGGGCATCGGCTCGGGCGCCGGCGTCACCCAGATCATCAACCGCACCGTCGATTTCGGCGCTTCGGATGCCCCGGTCGCACCGGAACGTTTGGTGAGCCAAAACCTCGTGCAATTCCCGGCCGTCATCGGCGCGGTGGTTGTCGCCGTGAACATTCCTGGCGTTGACGGCAACGCCTTGAAGCTCACCGGCCCGCTCCTCGGCGACATCTATCTCGGTCGCATCCGGATGTGGAACGACGCTCGCATCCGCGCACTGAATCCTGGTGTAAACCTGCCGACGGTCGCGATCGCGCCGGTCTATCGCGCCGACTCCTCGGGCACGACCAGCATCTTCACGACTTATCTCTCGTCGGTGAACCTCGCATTCAACACCACCATCGGCGCGGGCTCATCGGTATCCTTCCGCGCCGGCATCGGCGCGCCCGGCAACGCCGGCGTCGCCGGCGCTATCCGCAACACGCGCGGCGGCATCGGCTATGTC
>JAFEDV010000261.1 GCA_018241475.1 Pseudomonadota bacterium
GTCGACGGGAAAGTTGCGAATGACGGCGCCGTCAACGAGCAGGCTCCCATCGGTTTCGACAACGGGCGGCAATACCCCCGGGAGCGAGATCGATGCGCGCAACGCATGCGCCAGCGAGCCGCTGCGGTGAACGCGCAGCATGCCGCTTACGAGATCGGAGGAGACCGCAAAGAACGGAACGCCAAGATCTTCGATCAGGACATCTCCGAAATTCTCGTGCAGGCGGTCGCGCACGCGCCGGCCGCGCACCAGCGACACGACTGGCAGCACGTAGTCGCCGAGCGGATTGGATTCGACGAATGCCTTGCGGATACGCAACTCGATTTCGTCGTCGTCCCAGCCCATCGCGAGACATGCCGCAATGACTGCGCCCATCGAGCAGCCGCCGATGACGTCGATCGGCAAACCTGCTTCGCGCAGGGCGCGGATGACGCCGAGATGCGCATAGGCTCGCGCCGCGCCTCCCGAGAGCACCAGGCCGATGGAGCGGCCGGCAATGACGCGGGCGAGGCGCGAGGCGTCTTCATCCTCGACGCCGCGCCAGTGGAAGAGGCGTGTCGCTTCCGTGGCCATCGTCCATTCGTTGGTGCTGGCGGCTTTGCGATCGAGGCCGTGGTGAAGGAGAATGACGTCAACCAGCCGGAACTGCCGGGCAGGCGACGGCTCTTCGGGCGGCAGAACCGGCACCGACGGGCGCGCATCGGCGCGCGCGAAGAACCAGAGGCGATCGGCCTGCCGCAGGCAGGTGCGAAACCAAGGCGTGTCGGCGATCGGTGTGATCAGAAAGACGGCGTCGTTCTTCTTCTCTAGCGCATCGAACCACGCACTGTTCATGCCCTCGCCGCTCAGCGTGCGCTCGTCGTCCTCGGTGACGATTGCGGCGCGCGCGCCCAGCCGTTTGAGCGCTGCCTGCAAGACGCGCGCTCGCAGATGCAAGTCGATGGTCGGAGACGTCGCGATGAAGGCATAGACCTTCGGATCGGCGCGCGGATTGACGCGCCCGCCAGCGCGAGCGCGCGAAAGCATGAGGCGCGCGATGTGCTGCATCAGGCTTGGATTGGCCTGTACGAGCTGATCGAAATCTTCCGGCGAAATCTTCAGAAGTTCGCTGTCGCGCATGGCGAAGACGTTGGATGTGTGCGGTTCGCGCGCCACCAGCGCCATCTCGCCAACGGGCTCGCCGGGACGGACATAGCCAAGCAGCTGATAGCCGCTCTTGTCGGTGGGGCGGAAAGCCGCAAGCGAGCCGGAAATCAGGAACCAAACGCCGTCCGGCGGATCGCCCGCGTTGAGCAGAGGCCAGCCCGAAGGGATCGAAATCCATTCCGTTCGCTCGTCCATCGCCCTCAACAAGTCGGGCGACGCGGCGTTCAGAAACATTATCTCAGCCAGGCTGGGCTTCATGGATTTTCCGTTATTCCCAAAGGATAGGGGCTCATCGTTAAGGCGCAATGACGAGGGCTGCCGCCAGTCGCCAAGGACGCCGTTGGCGCCCGGCAAAGCCATGCTAAAGCGGGTCCATGACCGTCTTCCTGGCGCACGCGCCGGCCAACCGCGACTCCGCTGAGGCGCTGGAGAGATTCCTCGAACGCCGGGGCCAGTTCGTGGAACTCGATGACGGACGCACGGCTATGCCGCCGGTGCAAGCGAGCGACACGCTGGTGCTGTTGCTGACCAAGGACGTTGCGAACGCGCCGACGCGGCTTCGGCTCGAGCAGCGGGCGCTCGACGCATGGGCCGAGCAACGTCTGATCGTCGTGAAACTGGACGCGAGCGCTGCGCCGGTGGGTCTGCGCGATCTGCCGTCGATCGACGCGACTTCAGAGACAAAGCGTGATGAAGCATGGCGGGAGATCGCGAGCGACATCGCCGCGCGCACGGAGGGTCGGCCCACGCCGAGCGACGCGGCATCGCGCCCGCCTCCCGCGCGAGCGCCTGCCAGGCAACGGCGCACGGGGGTGCGAGGCGCGGCGTTTGCGCTTGGACTTTTCCTGCTCGCGCTCCCCGGATTGGCAGTCGCGGCGACCTTGGTTTCGATCTGGCTGGTAAATCGGATCGGACCGCGGCCGGGCGGCTGGCCCGAGCTGCGCGCTGGCGTCGCTGCGCTCGGATCGCGCTTCGACATTCCACCGCCGGTTATGGAGGGCGCCTCCGCCGCCGCGCTTGTGCTGGCGGTGGTCGCGATTTGGGTTTTCATGGGTCGGCTCTTCGCTAAGGGAAGGCAGAAGCGGAGAGCGGAGGCTGTGCCCGCGCCGGCGCAGGAATCGGAAGCCGTCAACGGCGTGTTCATCTGCTTTGCGTGGGCGAACGCGGCGACGGTGATGCCGGTGATCGAAGCCGCCAAGCAGCGTGGCCGCGTGGTGTGGATGGATGGGAAAGCCGAGGGCGGAGCTGACGGTTGGGCGGGCGAGATCGCGCGCGCGATCCGGGGCGCCGCCGATGTCGTGGTGATGTGTTCGAAGGCAGCGTTCGAGAGCGATCATGTGAAGCGTGAGATTTATCTCGCGGACCGCTATAGGAAGCGGCTGGTGCCGGTCTTGATCGAGGACGCCGCGCCGCCGGAGGATTTCGAGTATTTCTTCGCGGGCGCGCAATTCCTGAAACTGTTCGAGACGCCGGAGGCGGAGCGCCCGCAAGTCTTGGCGGCGGCGCTGGGAGCAAACGCATGAGCACGTCGCCCGATCCCGTTTTGCTGGATGTGTCGCCCGAGGGCATTGCGGTGGTGACGCTCAACCGGCCCGAGAAGCGCAACGCCTTCGACGAGCTGATGATCGGCGGTTTGCGCGAAACCTTCGAGACTCTGAAGGGCGCAGACCATGTGCGCGCGGTCTTCCTGCGCGGCGCCGGCGACAGCTTTTGCGCGGGCGCCGACGCCGGTTGGATGCAGCGCGCGGCGGCCTATACCCAGGAAGACAATGAAACCGATGCCCTGCTGCTGGCGCGCATGTTGCAGCATCTTCATGATTTGCCCCAGCTCACTGTCGCGCTTGTACATGGCGCCGCCATGGGAGGCGGCGCCGGCCTTATCGCCGCCTGCGACATCGGTGTGGCGCTCAGGGATACGAAATTCCGCTTTTCGGAGGTCCGGTTAGGGCTTACGCCGGCGACCATTTCACCGTTTGTGGTCGAGGCGATCGGCGCGCGCTGGGCAAACGCCCTGTTCGCGTCGGGGGAAGGCTTCGATGGCGCCTTCGCGGAGCGTATCGGGCTTGTGCAATATGCAGTGGATTCGCTGGCCGAACTGCAAGCGAAGATGGAACA
>JAFEDV010000262.1 GCA_018241475.1 Pseudomonadota bacterium
ACACATCGCTCAGGCGATCCTTGTAGCGCCCGCCGGCTTTGCCTTCGTCAACCGCGAGGCTGGTGGCGTATTCGGGGCTGTTCTGCAGGAACTGGGTGGCGACGCGGTCGAGCAGCGTGTTGAGCTGGGCGTCGTTTCCTGACGCTGTTCCGCCTTGTTGGTTGCAGCCGGTGGCGAGAATGGCGAGGCCAGCGGCGGTCGCGGTCAGTACCGCGCGGCGCGTCGTTTGCATGTCGGCTCTTCCTCAGTAATGTTGTCCCAAGCTAGCGAACCTAGCCCAACCTCCCCGCGCTGCATCGTAGCTGCGACGAACAGCGTTCGCCATCCGATCAATGTCCGGACGGTTCCGGCGGCGCCGGATGCTCGGCTTTGGTCGGCGCGTTGGCCAGCAATACCCGCCCTTTGGACCGGGCGGTTGTGGCGTATAGTCGCTTGACCGCCTCCATCAGCACCAGCCCGCCGAGCGCCGGCCACATGACTTCGCCGACACGCTCGAACGCATCTGCGGTTCGCACAAACGGCGTCCACGGCATCGGCGGCGCATAGAGCGCGCGTGCGGAAGCTACGGGTTGGAACATTGCGTCGGCGAGAAGATCTGCAAGCTGCGCGCGCGAGTACGGTCGGCCGCGACCAAACGGTGTCGCATCCGCTTGCGCCCACCAACTCCATCGATTGGCTGCAATCACGACAAGGCGGCCTTCCGGCGCCATGACGCGCCAGGCTTCACGCAGCATCGCGTGTGCGGCGTCGGATTCCTCGAGTGCATGGACCATGAGCACGCGATCGAACACCGCATCCATGAATGGCAGCCGGGCTTCTTCTCCCAACGCGGTCAGGGTCGGCGCATCCGCGGGCCAGCGTTCAGCGCCCTGATCCGCCGGCATCATCGCGACGACGCGCCGCGCGCCGCTGCGGAAGCGCTCGAGGTAAGGGGCGGCGTAACCGAGGCCCAGCACGTCGAGCGCGTCAGCCTTCGGCCAAATGGCGCTCAGCCGCGCCGAGGCGGCGCGCTGCGCCACTGTTCCCAGGGGCGAGGCATAGAAGCGCTGAAGAGCAAGAACATCGACGCGCATTTTGGGCTAGGCTGGTTCCACGCTACATTGAA
>JAFEDV010000263.1 GCA_018241475.1 Pseudomonadota bacterium
AGACAAGATCTACTGGGCGATCGTGGTCGGCGTCCCGCGACCGAAGATCGGTGAGCTGCGTTCCTGGATGCGCAAGGCGCCAGGCCCGCGCGATGCAGATCGCGAAATGATGATATCAGCCAAACAGACCGACGAGGGCGCCGTCCACGCAATAACCCAATATGCTACGCTTTCCGAAGCGGGCCAGCGCGCCGCTTGGCTTGCGCTTCGCCCCGTCACCGGCCGCACGCACCAGCTTCGCTTTCACATGGCCGAGTTCGGCTACGCCATCGCCGGGGATCCCAAATACAAGTGCGATCGCCCAACCCCCAACGGGCTCGAGCGCCAGCTCCTGCTGCACGCCCGCGCCCTCCGCCTGCCGCATCCGTCCGGCGGCGAACTCAAAGTGCAGGCGCCGCTACCGCCGCACATGCGCGCCGCCTTCGAGTTGCTCGGCTTCGACGAGCGTGACGAACGCGATCCCTTTGCGCCGTTCGAGGGAACGCGATGAAGCCGGGGATGGATGTTTCCGCACTCGCGCTCGCCAGCCGTGAGCTTCTGAAAAGCGGCGACGCCGTCGGCGCCGAGCGCGTGCTCGCGCCGGTCTTCCGCCAGCTCGGCGCCGATGCGTCGGTGCTGCACCTCATGGGCCTCATTAAGAAGGCCCAGAACAAGATGGAGGAGGCCGAGCGCCACCTGCGCAGCGCCGTGGCCTATTCGCTGAACGACGGCGCTTATTACAACGATCTCGGCGTCGTCTTGCAGGCGCGGGGGGCCTATCCCGAGGCGATCAAGGTTTTCCGCGCCGCGCTGGCGCTGATGCCGTACGCCGCGCAGGTGCGGGTCAATCTCGCACGCTGCCTGCAATCGGCTGGCGACTACGCCGAAGCCGAAACCGAAGCGGAAGCCTACGTCAAAGCCGAACCGAGTGCGGAGGCATGGACGCTGCTTAGTCAGATTCAACGCGCGCAGGACCGCAACCAGGAGGCGCTCGTCTCGGCCGCCAACGCGCTGAAGCTCGGTCCCACGGTGCGCGGGCTTCGCCTCAATCACGGCATCGCCCTCGCGCGCGTCGGCCGCACGCGCGAGGCGCTTGACGCCTTCCACGCGTTGGCGTTGGAGAAGATCGACACACCGGAGCTGGCGCTCAATCTCGCTCGCGCTCTTTACACCGAAGGCCGCAAGGCCGAGGCCGAGCAGACCCTCGCCGACGCCGCCGTCCACTATCCCGACGTGCTTGCGCTTCACACCAATCTCGCCCGCATGCGCCAGCTGCGCGGTGAGGGCGAAGGCGCAACGGCATTGATGGAACAGGAGATCGCGCGCCGTCCGCAGGATTTGGGGCTGCGCCTCTCTTGCGCCGACATCCTGCACCGCGGCAAGCATCACCAGAAGGCGCTGCGCATTCTCGAGCAGGCGCTTGCCGTCGCCCCCGAAAGCCCGCAGCTGCTCACCGCCTACGGCATCGTGCTCGACGAACTCGATCGGCCCGACGAAGGCCTCATCGCGCTCAGGCGCGTGGCGCAGTTGATGCCGCGGGAACGCTCGGCCAAACGCAACCTGCTCTCGACGCTTCTGCGCGCCCGCCAGCCGGACGAAGCGCTGTCCATCGTCCGCACGCTGCGCGCCGACGATCCGCACGAACAATATCTCATCGCCTGCGAGGCCATGGCGCTGCGCATGCTGGGCGATTCCGGCTATCGCAAGATCTACGATTACGAGCGCTTCGTGCGCTCCTACGAGATACCGGCGCCCCGCGGCTTCTTCACGCCCGAGAATTTCCACGCCTCGCTGGCGGATGTCTTGCGCCTGCAACACCAGGTTAACGCCCATCCGCTCGACCAGAGCATCGTCAATGGCACGCAAACCGGCCGTTCGCTGCTCACGCTCGACGAACCGAACTTGCGCGTCTTTCTGGGCGCCGTCGATGCGGCGGTCCGAGACTATTGCTCGCGCCTCGAAATCGGCGATCCCGTCGGCCGGCGCCTGTCGGATCGCAGCCGTTTCGCCAACCTCTGGTCCGTTCGCATCAAGGACAAAGGCTACATGGCCAACCATGTGCACGATCGCGGCTGGATCAGTTCGGCCTACTATGTCGCGTTCACGCCTTCGGAGAAGCAGCGCGATGCGCGCGCCGGCTGGCTCAAACTGGGCGAACCCAACCGCCCGCCGCCGGGTTGCGATGCGGAAGCCTTCGTCGAGCCGAAGGAGGGCCGTTTGGTGCTCTTCCCCAGCTACATGTGGCACGGCACCATACCGTTCGAAGGCGATGAGCGGCTGAGCCTCTCCTTCGACGTGACGCCGAGCTGAGGCCGTGAGCGAGCCTGCGCGTCGCTTCTACAAATCCGCGACAACCACGGAGCGCGACGGCCGCTTCGCGGTGGCGCTCGACGAGCGTCCGCTCAAGACTGCAAAGGGCGCCGCCTTGCATGCGCCGACACGCGCGCTCGCTGACGCCGTCGCCGCCGAGTGGAATGCGCAGACCGATAGGATCGAGCCGGCGACCATGCCGATCACGCAGCTGGCATTTGCCGCAATCGATTGGACCGCGCCCAGTCGCGCCGAGCGCGCGGCTTATGTCGCTTCGTTCGGGGCGACCGATCTCTGCTGCCACCGCGCCAATTCGCCGCGCGAACTCGTCGCCCGCCAAGCCCAAGCCTGGGACCCGCTCGTCGCCTGGGGCCGCGATGCGCTCGCGGTTGCGCTGCCCGTGGTGGAAGGCATTGTCGCCGCCGACATCGCGCCGGAGGCATTGAGCGCGCTCAAGGCGCAAGCCGAGGCGCTCGACGATTTTTCGCTGACCGCACTTTCGCAGGCGGCTGGCCTTTCCGGTTCGGCGCTGATCGCGTTTGCGCTAGTGAGCGGGCGGCTGAGCGGCGCGGAGGGCTATCGGGTGGCGACGCTGGACGATGAATTCTCGCTCGAGCGCTGGGGTGAGGACGCCGAAGGCCGCGCGCGCCTAGACCGCGTGCGCGCCGAATTTGACGCGCTCGGCCGCTTCGTTGCAGCGTTGCGCGCATGACGCCGGCTCAGCCTCAGCACGCCCGCGACGCCATCCGTGCGGCGATCGCCGCCGGCCGCGCTGGCGAAGCCGAACCGATGGCGCGTGCGCTGACGATCGGCGCGCCAAGCCCGGAGGCCTTCGAGCTGTTGTCCCTCGCTTTGCGCGCGCAGGGAAAGGCGGACAAGGCGCTGGCCGCCGCCGAAGACGGCCTGCGTCTCGATCTCGGCAATGTCCGCCTTGCCCATGCCCGCGGCCTCGCGCTGACCGAACTCGGTCGCAATGAAGAGGCGCTGCGGACGTTCGACTCTCTCGCCCGGCGCGGCCTCGAACAGCCGCCGGTCTGGCTCAGCCGCGGCGTGGCGCTGCTCAACCTGGCCCGCGACGCCGACGCGGAAGCGATGTTCGCCGACGGCGTCCGCCGCTGGCCGCAGGACCAGGGCCTGCATCACGGTCTCGCCAGCGTGCGCTGGATGCGCGGCCAGGGCGCGGCCTTCACGCGCGACTTCGAGGCGGCCGTTGCGCGAAATCCGGACGCCCTGCACCTGCGCATCGCCTGCGCCGACATGCTGCGCCGCGCCGACTTCCGCGAGCGCGCCGAAGCACTGCTGCGCGAGGGCTTGCGGCGCGCTCCCCAGCAGCCGGCGCTGATGATGTCGCTTGCCGTACTGCTCGATGAAATGGACCGCACGGCCGAGGGCTTGCCGCTCCTGGAACAAGCCGCGGTGCAAGCGCCCGACAACGCCCAGGTCAGCGCCCAGCACACCGCGTTGCTGCTGCGTCTGGGGCGCGGCGACGAGGCGCTCAAGGCCATTGTCGCCGCACGCACGCTCGAGCCGTTGAACCAGGAATGGATCTGCTACGAGACCATGGCGCTGCGCCAGCTCGGCGACCCGCGCTATCACGAACTCTGCGATTACGATGCGATGGTGCGGCCGTTCGAACTGCCTGTGCCGCCGGGCTATCGTGACATCGCCGCCTTCAACGAAGCGTTCGCCGCGAGCCTCAACCAACTGCACGTGCTCGCCACCCATCCGCTCGATCAATCGCTGCGGCACGGCTCGCAGACCACGCGCAGCCTCCTGCAGCTGAACGATCCGGTGGTGCAGTCCTACTTCAAGGCGCTCGACGAGCCGATCCGCGCCTACATGGGCCTGATGCAAAACCCCGATCACCCGTGGAGCGGGCGCAAGACCGGCGAGTACAGAATAGCCGGCGCCTGGTCGGTGAAGCTCAAGGCCAACGGCTACCACATCAACCATCTGCATCCGCAGGGCTGGATCAGCTCCGCCTATTACGTCCATGTGCCGAAGGCGGTCGCCGAAGCGCCCGGCCAGCAGGGCTGGATCAAGTTCGGCGAACCGCGCTGGCCGACGCCCGGGTGCAGCGTCGAGAAGATCGTGCAGCCAAGAGCCGGTCTTCTGGTGCTTTTCCCCAGCTACATGTGGCACGGCACCATCCCGTTCGCCGAAGGCGAGCGCATGACCGCGCCCATCGACGTTGTCCCGGCCTGAGGCGCTTGCTATCGCTTACAGCGAACGCACGGAGCGCCAATGACGCAGCAAGCCCTCGACGAAGCCAATCGCGCCCTTCAGCAAGGCCGCATCGACGACGCCGAAAGATTGCTGCGCAGCGCCGTGCAGGCCGAGCCGCAATCGGCCGACGCCCACGTCGCGCTCGCTGGCCTGCTGGCGCGCAAGGAACAGCACGCCGCCGCCGCCGAAAGCCTCGCCAACGCCATGCGCATCGACCGCGCCCGCAAGGGCTTGGCGCTCAGCTACGCGATCAGCTGCTTTCGCGCCGGCCGTTACGACGAGGCAGAGAAGAGCGCGCGATTTGCCGTTCAAAACGAGCCGAGCGCGGCGGCCCACGACGCGCTCGCGTGCGCGCTGCGCGAGCAGGGCAAGCTGCCCGAGGCGCTTGCTGCCGCCGAGGACGGGCTTCGCCTCGCCTCCGACAACAACGCCGTTCAACACACCAGGGGCAGCATCCTGCTCGCCATGGGGCGGCCCGCCGAAGCGCTCGCCATCTTCGAAGATCTCAACAATCGCGGTGTCATGGCGCCCGCCATCACCATCAATCGCGGCGCCGCGCTGGAAAAGCTCGGTCGCGGCCAGGACGCCCAGCGTCTCTACGCTGACGCTGCCTTGATGTGGCACAATTTCGCCGATCTCCAGCGCCAGCGCGCCCAGCGCCGCCACTGAGCCGCGCAATCGCGCTTGCGACTCCGCGCCACTTTCGTCATTCCGGGCGGGTGGAGCGAACCCCATGAAAGACATCATCGCCGCCCTTGAAGCCAAGCGCGCAGCAGCCCGCGCCGGCGGCGGAGAAAAGCGCCACGCCGCCCAGCACGCCAAAGGCAAGCTCACGGCGCGCGAGCGCATCGATCTCTTGCTCGACGAAGGCAGCTTCGAAGAGTTCGACATGTTCGTCGAACATCGCAGCCACGAATTCGGCATGGAGAAAAACAAGATCCCCGGCGACGGCGTCGTCACCGGCTGGGGCACGATCAACGGACGCCTCGTTTACGTCTTCTCCAAGGACTTCACCGTGTTCGGCGGCTCGCTCTCGGGCGCGCACGCCGCCAAGATCGTCAAAGTCCAGAACATGGCGCTGAAGAACGGCGCGCCCATCGTCGGCATTTTCGACGCCGGCGGCGCGCGCATTCAGGAGGGCGTCGAATCGCTCGCCGGCTACGCCGACATCTTCCAGAACAACATCCTCGCCTCCGGCGTCATTCCGCAGATCAGCGTCATCATGGGGCCGTGTGCGGGCGGCGATGTGTATTCGCCGGCGATGACCGACTTCATCTTCATGGTGAAGGACACGTCTTACATGTACGTCACCGGCCCCGAAGTCGTGAAAACGGTGACCAACGAAATCGTCACCCACGAAGAGCTCGGCGGCGCCCGCGTGCACGCCAGCAAATCCGGCGTCGTCGACGGCGCCTTCGAGAACGATTTCGAGACGCTGACTCAGATGAGAAGGCTCATCGATTTCCTGCCGCTCTCCAACCGCGAAAAGCCGCCCACGCGCCCGCACTATGACGACGTCGGCCGCGAAGAAGAGTCCCTCGATCGCCTCATCCCCGACAATCCCAACAAGCCCTACGACATGAAGGAGCTGGTCGAGAAAGTCGCCGACGAAGGCGATTTCTTCGAGATTGGTTCAGAGTTCGGCAAGAACATCATCACCGGCTTCGGCCGTCTCGACGGCTCATCCGTCGGCTTCGTCGCCAATCAGCCGATGACGCTGGCCGGCGTGCTCGACATCGACGCCTCCCGCAAAGCCGCGCGTTTCGTGCGCTTTTGCGACGCCTTCAACATTCCGATCGTCACCTTCGTCGACGTGCCGGGCTTCCTGCCGGGCACCAAGCAAGAGCTCGGCGGCCTCATCAAGCACGGCGCCAAACTCCTGTTCGCCTACGGCGAAGCCACGGTGCCGAAAGTCACGGTCATCACCCGCAAAGCCTATGGCGGCGCCTATGACGTCATGAGTTCAAAGCATCTGCGCGGCGACGTGAATTATGCCTGGCCGTCGGCCGAGATCGCGGTGATGGGCGCCAAGGGCGCCGTCGAAATCATTTTCCGCGCCGACATCGGCGACGCCGACAAGATCGCTGCGCGCACCAAGGAATATTCCGACCGCTTCGCCAATCCCTTCGTCGCAGCGTCCTTGGGCTACATCGACGACGTCATCATGCCCCGCGAAACCCGACGCCGCATCATCCGCGCTTTAGGCACGCTCAAGAACAAAAAACTAGAGAACCCCTGGAAGAAGCACGACAACATTCCGTTGTGAGGATTTGATGGACGACGCAGTCAAGAAGCGCGCGGCCGCTCTTCAAGCGGAGTGGAATAAAGAGGAAGCAGCGCGAAGCAGTGACGCGGAGCGTATGCAAACATTGCTGACAGATGTCAGCTCTGGAGTGCAGGAAGCGCTTCGCCGTCAAACCAATATTGCGGTCGAGGCCGATCCGGCCTTCGATGAGTTCGAGCCTGAACACGGCTGGTTGACTATATCAGCGAGGATCGTCGGACCTCGTGCAATCGACAGTCGGCCTATGATCGTAATACGGATCAATGTGTTCGAGGGAACGGTATTTTACTCAATCGAGGATCAGGGCACAGGCTCCGCCTATCTGGCGGGAGCGCCCTTTGAGGGGGATGCCCCAGTGTCTAAGGAGGCGACCATCAATTTGGCGGTTGATGTTGTCGTGGAGACGCTGGCGCATCTGATGGCGAACGGAAACACACTCGATCGGGAAGGGTGATGCTGCGGCCGGCGCGCAAGAGCCCTATCTCGAGAATGGGTGACACACGCTCTTTTCCGCCGGCCAAGCTCGTCATTCCGGGGCATCGCGTAGCGATGAGCCCGGAACCCAGGGGATGACGGAGCGCGTTGCGTGCAGGTTGGAGCGCGGCGCTCCGCGCCGCATGCGCGCTTCCATTTTTCAACATGATCGCCCGCGATGCGCAACACTCGTGCTCCCCGATAGGGGGAGCTGTCAGCGCGAAGCGCTGACTGAGGGGAGGGCGCTGCCGCTTGCAAGCACGAGTGCTCGCCCCTCCGTCGCGTGCGTGCGCACGCGCCACCTCCCCCCCAAGCGGGGGAGGACGAGAGATGAAATTAGGAGGAAACGCACCACCCCAATCCAACACTTTCCCACCCAAAATCCCTTTCCCATCAACAAAAACACGTTTTCCAATCCGACCGGGTTGCGCACCGTCGTATCATGCATGCATCGCTCCGCTGGAGGGCAGTTGGATCCCTGTTCGAACCGATGCGAGAGCGTGGTGATGAAGCGTGAAGCTCGAAAGAGCTGAAGCCCTCGGGGTAGCTAACCGAGGGAAGAAAAACCGGGGACTGTGCGAACAGCGCAACTCGCACGCCGCCGGCGGAGCCGCCTCCAGGAGTGAAATACCTCCCGCGACGGCGCCGGTGCAGAGCATCACGGGACGCGGGTGACCGCGTAGGCAGCGCCAGACCATCGGCGCAAATAACTGACGCGCTTTCCCGCGTCCCGCCCTCCACGTGGCGGAAATATTCGCAGGCGCAAGCCAACAAGGATGAGTCATGCCCAGATGGATCACGTTCCCCGGGCGTAGCGCGAAGCGCGG
>JAFEDV010000264.1 GCA_018241475.1 Pseudomonadota bacterium
AGCTATTATGAAACCGCCGCCTATCTGGAGGCGCCGCTGACCGCGAACGATTCCATCGTTATCGCGCCTTGGCTCATTCAGGACTATTCCGACGAGAACGGCTGGCGCGCCGAAGCGATGATCGGCGCAAAGCACGTCGTCACGCGCAGCCAGCACACGGTCACGGCTGTGCAAGCCGGCGCGCTCTGGGTCTCCGATCCGCCGGCGCATTGCGAGGAAGGCGGCGCCGAGGCGCGCGTGCTCGGCGGCGTGAACCTGCCTCATAATTCTTTCGTCAACGCCGAGGCCGTCGGACGCATTCTGTCAGGCGGCTGCACCGATCAGCGCATGGAGGTCACCGCCGGCATGCACGCGGGCCGGCACTGGATGGGATTGGCGCAAGTATTCGTCGATGGTCCGCAATACGGCGACGAAACCGTCAAGGCGCAGCTCTCACTCGTGCATTTCGACAATCATCACCGCGGCGTCCAGATCGGCGTGCGCAACCGCATCGATGGCGGCGACGACGAGCTCGCGCTCGTCGTGGCGTTCTGGACCGAGCCTGGCAGGGCCCGCCGCCGGCCGCGCCAGCACGACTAACGCTGCGACTCGACCATGAGATAGGCGATGACATCGCGTCGCTGGGTTGCGTCGCGCACGCCAACGAAGCCCATGCGCGTGCCCGGGATCATCGCCTGCGGATTGGCGATCCAGCGATCGAGGTGTTCGGCGTCCCAGGTGAAATCCGACGCCTTGACCGGCGGGGAGTAATTGAAGTTGGGCGCAGAGCCGATGCGGCGACCGATGACGCCGTGCAGATTCGGCCCCACCATGTTGGCGCCGCCATTGGCGACGGTGTGACACGCGCGGCACTGCGCAAACACGGTTCGCCCCGCGTCGTAGTTCGCCGTGTTATAGGGCGCGGGCAACGCCGCCACCGCCGCCTGGTTCTGCGCGTCGGTGTAGGTCGGCGCGCTCGGGCCGCCGCTTTCACTCGACCCGCCGGAGCCCGATTGCCCGCACGCGGCCAAAACCAAAACCAGCGCCGCAACAAACATGAAACGCATCGCAAGACCTCGCGCCGCGGACGTGCCCTGCCGCGCTACGCTGCGCAAGCGCAAGCTACGCGGCCTAGCGCCGCGCTAAACAACGGTGCCGCCTGAGGGACTCGAACCCCCGACCCCCTGATTACAAATCAGGTGCTCTACCAGCTGAGCTAAGGCGGCGTTGGGCCCGCGCTTTTGCCACCAGTCGCGAAATCCGTCCAATCGCCTTTCCCATTTCCGGAACCGTCGTCTATGGTCCGGTCCCGGTGAGGGATGGCCCGGAAAACTCCGGGGCGCGCCGGAGGCATCTGGGGGAAGCGATGAGCTTTTTCGACGCTCTGTTCCGACTGGTCTTCGGCAGCCGTCCCGCATCGCCGCCGAGCCCGCCGCCGCGCTCGCCTGCAACGCCGCCAGCGCCACCGCCAGCAACACCCCCGGCGCCGCCGCCCGCAACACCGCCAGCGCCGCCGCCTGCGACACCGCCGCCACCTCCGCCACCGCCGCCTGCGTCAGGCTCAGCACCGCCGCCGCCTGCACCGCTGCCGCCGCCGGTTGGTCCGTCGGATTTTCTCGCGACGCTGCGTCGTGAAAGCGACGCAACGCTTACGCGCTCCGACTTTGAAGCCGTTGCAGGCCGCCTGGGCTGTGAGTGGGAGGCAGTCGGGGCGGTCGCAAAAGTGGAGTC
>JAFEDV010000265.1 GCA_018241475.1 Pseudomonadota bacterium
CATGGCAAGCCGGGCCTTGTCGGCGGCTTCCTTACGCTCGTTGGAGTTGTTCGGGTCGTTCATGCAGACATCCTTGCGACGCGCGGAAGAGGCGCTTGAGGCCGGTAATCGATCAGGAGAGGCGTCCATATGGCGCGGGTCGCCGCGTTTGGGAAGCCCCATGGTCTGACAAATTGACGCGAGTGGGAAAGGGCTATTTCCGCCGCGTCGCCTTACCGCCAATCGCCGCGGCGATTTCGGCGGCGAGTTTTTGCGCCACTAAATCTTTCGACATACGGGGCCACAATTGGGCGCTGTCGCGGGTGATGAGCATGACTTGATTGTCATCGCCACCCATCACCTCGCCGGAGACATCGTTGGCGACGATCCAGTCGCAGCCCTTCCTCGCAATCTTGGCGCGGGCGTTGGCTTCGACATTGTCGGTTTCCGCGGCGAAGCCGATGACCAGAGCGGGGCGCTTCTTCGTCTTTTTGGAGAGCGTCGCGAGGATATCCGGGTTTTCCGTGAGTTCGATGGATTCCGCCGCCTCGCCCTTCTTGATCTTCTTCTTCGCCGTCTTGCTTGGCCGCCAATCGGCGACCGCGGCGACCATCACCGCAACATCCACCGGCAGCGCACCCTCGCACGCCGCCAGCATATCGCGCGCGCTCTCGACATCGATGCGCTTGACGCCGGGCGAGACTGACAGGTTCGTCGGTCCGGAGACCAGCGTGACGCTCGCGCCGAGTTGCGATAGCGCGGCGGCGATCGCGTAGCCCTGCTTGCCGCTGGAGCGATTGGACAGAAAGCGCACCGGATCGAGCGCTTCAAGCGTCGGACCCGCCGTCACGATCGCATTCTTTCCCTTGAGCGGTCCGTCACTAAGCAGCGTCAGGCACGCGTCGCGGATTTCTTCCGGTTCCGCCATGCGGCCAAGTCCGCGCTCGCCGCGCTCGGCCATCTCGCCTTCATTGGGGCCGACAAAGGCGCGTCCATCGGCGCGCAGAGCCTTGAGATTGCGCTGGGTCGCGGCGTTGGCCCACATGTGCGGGTTCATCGCCGGCGCCATCAGCACCGGCTTGTCGGTCGCCAACAGCACGGCGGCGGCGAGGTCGTCGGCGAGCCCGTTCGCGGCCTTCGCCATTAGGTCGGCGGTGGCCGGCGCCACCACCACCAAATCGCATTCCCGCGCCAGCCGGATATGGCCGACATCGAATTCCTGCGCCTGGTCGAACAGGTCCGTGAACACGCGTTCGCCGACCAGCGCGCCCGCCGCCAACGGGGTCACTAAATGCTGCGCGGCCTTGGTCATCACCACGCGCACGGATACGCCGCTCTCCTTCAGTCGGCGAATGAGGTCGAGGCTCTTATAGGCGGCGATGCCGCCGCCGATGATGAGCAGTACGCGTTTGCTCATGGCGTAGCGCCCTGCCTGCCGTCGCTCTCTATCTGCGGCGGCGTGTCGGCGCCGGGAAGCGGCTGGCCCGTCACCGGACTGGTCGTCGGCGCTGTGCTCGGCGCTGCAGCAGCGGGCGGGGGACGGATGGGCGCCGATTGTTGCTGTTGCGTCTGTTGCACGGCGGCGGGCTGGGCTGCGCGCGCCGGCGGTTGAACACGTTGCGCGGCCAACACCAACGCCAGCACGCCGCCGGCGAGCATGCCGATCCAGAACTCCGGCAGCTGATACCATTGCCGCTCCTGGCGCGGCGCTTCGGTTGAAACCTTGCGCGCCGCCGCTTCAACCGCGGCCAGCGTCTGCGGCAGGCGCCGCAGCGCCTGCAAGCCGAGTGCAGCTTCATCGATGCCGCGTTTGGCGACGGCCTCCGGCCCGAGCTCACGCTTGACCCAGCGTTCCACGATAGGGCGCGATGCAGCCCACATGTCGTGCTGCGGATCGAGCGCGCGCGAGACCCCCTCCACCTGCACCATGGTCTTCTGCAGCAGCACCAGTTCGGGGCGCAAATGCATGCCGAAGAGATGGGTGACGTCGAACAACTGCAACAGCAGTCTTGACATTGAAATGCCGTCGGCGGTCTTGCCGAAAATCGGTTCGCCGATGGCGCGCAGCGCCTGCGCGAATTCGTCGACGGTGAATTTCTCGGGCACGTAGCCGGCTTCCTGGTGCACCTCGGCGACGCGGCGATAATCGCGTCTCAGGAAGCCGTAGAGAATCTCAGCCAGGTAGCGCCGCTCCTTGTGGCCGATGCGGCCCATGATGCCGAAAGCGACGATCCAGAGTTTGCCGTCCTTGCCGTAGATGAGATTGCCCTCGTGCATGTCGGCGTGGAAGAAGCCGTAGTCGAGCGCGGCGGCAAGGAATCCGCGCGTGATGCGCGTCGCGAGTTCGCTGCGGTCGGCGCCGGTCTTGTCGAGGCCGCTTGTGTCGGTGAGCGCCACGCCCTCGATCCAGTCGAGAGTCATCACGCGCTTGGCCGACCGCGACCAATCGATATTCGGCACCGTAAGGTAGCCGTCCTTCTCCGCCACCTCCTTGAACTCAGCTGCGGCGCCCGCTTCCAGGCGCAGGTCCAATTCGCGCTCGGTGGCGGCGGAAACCGTGTCGATGAATTGCACCGGCTCGAGGCGGCGCGAACGCCGGGAAAACAGTTCGATGCCCTGGGCCAGGAAGCGGAGCGCCGCCATCTCCTTGGCCATCTTCCGCTCGATGCGCGGACGCAGCACCTTGATCGCCACCACGCCGTGACGCGGCACGATCGCCTGATGCACTTGTGCGATCGACGCCGCGCCCATCGCTTCGGAGATGCCGGCGAACAATTCTTCGGTGCCGCCGAGTGCGGCGTTGATGGTGTCGAGCGCCACAGTGCGTGAGAAGGGCGGCAGCCGATCCTTCAGCCGCGCCAGATCCTGCGCCGCCGTCACGCCGATCATGTCGGGGCGCGTCGCCAGGAATTGACCGACCTTCACATAGGCTGGGCCCAAACGCTCAAGCGCTTTGCCCAAGCGCTCGCCAACGCTGCGGCCGCGGCGGCGCTTGGCGAACAGGCTCAGCGCTGTGTGCGCCGCCTGCAGCGAAGTCGGGTAGCGGTCGTAATATTCGCTGGGCAAGAGCACGTCGTAGCGCACCAGCGTCACCGCCACGCGCAGCAGCCGCAGGACGTGACCGATCGCGCCATAGGCGAGACCGACCAGCACCAGCAATACGATCGCAAGAAGGACCCAAAACACCCTAAACGACCCAACCCCAATGCAGCGCGCACACGCCCCCGGCCATATTTCGGTAAGCCGTTCGGACGAAGCCTGCGTCGCGGATCATGCCTAAAAACCGTTCCTGATCCGGAAACCGGCGGATCGATTCGACCAGGTATTTGTAAGAATCCGGGTCATTCGCCAGCAATTTCCCCAAGGCTGGGATCGCGTTAAACGAATAGAAATCATAAATGGGCTCGAGCCCGCCAATCGCGAGACGCGAGAACTCCAGGCAGTAGAACCGCCCGCCCGGCTTCAGCACCCGGTGCGCCTCGGCCAAAACCTCGTCGATATTGGTGCAGTTCCGGATGCCGAAGCTGATGATGTAGGCGTCGGCGACCTTATCCTCCACGGGGAGATTTTCCGCGTCGCCCTCGTGCCAGTTGAGACCGTCTTCACCACGCGCGCGGCCGGCCTCCAGCATCTCGGTGTTGATGTCGATGACGTGAATCTCGGGCGGTGAAAGTCCACGCCGTTTCGCTGCGCCATCGCCGAGCTTCTTGATGCGGCGCGCGATGTCGCCGGTGCCGCCCGCCACATCGAGAATGAGCTCGCCCGGCTGCGGGTTGAGCTTGGCGACAGCGGCGTCCTTCCAAAGCCGGTGCATGCCGCCCGACATCGCGTCGTTCATCAGATCGTATTTCGACGCCACCGACGAAAACACGGCGCGCACGCGGCCCGCTTTTTCGGCGCGCGGCACCTCTTGGAACCCGAAGGAGGCGGTGTCATCGTTCATTGCTTGCCCTTGGGCTGGACCATAGCGGCGGCGGACGCGGCACGCTATGTGACTGTCCGTCATGGCGAAAACCGAAATCGAGTTTCTGAGCGGGTTCGATGCTGTTTGCCCTGTTCCGCCTGAGGTGAGGGCTGCCGGCCTTAGCTACAGATTTGCTGTCATCCAGCACACCTACCGGCCGGACTCGGTCAACATGGTTTTTGACGTGCCGCTGTGCCGGTGCTTGCTTGAATTTGTCGCTGACTTTGCACCCGACGTGGAGGTGCAGCCTGAGCGCGGGCAAGCGCCCAAAACAAGCGTCACTGGATTCATCGCGAAATTGCTAGCGCAGGAGGTAGATGACCAGGTGCCTCCGGCTCTCGTCTTCGCTCGGCGAGATGGCAAAATCGTCCTGTGCATGGCGAGCGAGGAGTGGGCGCAAGTCGGTGGACCTGAGCCGTATCACGACTCCTACACCTATTCATTGTTCACCCACCAAGATATTGGCAGTCGCGTCAAGGCGCTTCTAGCCACACATAGCGAGGCTGAAGGATGGCGCCTTGCAGAAGTTGAAGTGGCGTCATCGCAAACGGCGGAGGAGTTCTTTGCAAAACGGCGTGCGCGAGCGAAGTCAGGCCGCTTTGAAGAATTGCTTCGTCGTGTGCCGAATCGCACGCCGATGCCTGGCGATGAGATCGATTGAGTAAATGCCTGAGTTGCCGGAAGTCGAAACCGTGCGGCGCGGACTCGCGCCCGCTTTGGTCGGCAAGCGCATCGCCAAGGCGAAAACCAAACGCGCCGATTTGCGCTTCCCGTTCCCAACGCGCTTTGCGGCGCGCTTGAAGGGCAGGCGCGTCGATGCGTTGGAGCGGCGCGCCAAGTATCTGCTCGCGCATCTCGATGACGGCATGGTGTGGATCACGCATCTCGGCATGACCGGGCGCTGGTCCGTCATCGGCGCGAAGAAGCAGCCCGGCGATTTCTATTATTCCGAGCCGCCCGATCCCACGCACACGCACGTCATCATCGATATGGAGAGCGGCGCGCGTCTCGAATTCAAC
>JAFEDV010000266.1 GCA_018241475.1 Pseudomonadota bacterium
AATGCCCACGACGCAATTGTCGGTGAAGCTGACGGCCGCATCGCCCAACAGCCGCGACGATTGCCAGAAATCGTAGGCCATAACTGGATTGAACACGTTGAGCTCGAAATGCCCGCTGGCGCCGGCGAAGGTGATCGCCGCATGATTGCCGAACACCTGCACGCACACCATAGTCAGCGCTTCGCACTGTGTCGGATTGACCTTGCCCGGCATGATCGAGGAGCCCGGTTCGTTTTCCGGCAGCATGAGTTCGCCCAGGCCGGAGCGCGGGCCAGAACCTAGGAAGCGGATGTCGTTGGCGATCTTGAACAGCGCCGCCGCCGCGCTGTTGATGGCGCCGTGCGAGAACACCATCGCGTCGTGCGCGGCAAGCGCTTCGAACTTGTTCGGCGCGGTCACGAAGGGCAGGCGGGTGATGGCCGCGATCTTCTCCGCCGCCTTCTCCGCAAAGCCCGCCGGCGCATTGAGCCCAGTGCCCACCGCCGTGCCGCCTTGCGCAAGTTCGTAGAGCCCATACAGGCTCTCCTTCAGCCGCCGGTTGGCGTTGCCCACCTGCGTCGTGTAGCCGGAAAATTCCTGGCCGAGCGTGAGTGGCGTCGCGTCCTGCGTGTGGGTGCGGCCGATCTTGATGATGTCGCGGAATTCGTCGCTCTTCTTCTTCAGCGCTCCCTCAAGATGCGCGAGGGCCGGCATCAGGTGATGCGATACCATCTCCGCCGCGGCGATGTGCATGGCCGTTGGAAAGGTGTCGTTTGAGCTTTGGCTCATGTTGACGTGATCGTTGGGGTGAACCGGCCTCTTCGAACCCATCTCACCGCCCAGCATTTCGATAGCGCGGTTGGAGATCACTTCGTTGGCGTTCATGTTCGACTGCGTGCCGGAGCCGGTCTGCCAGACCGCCAAAGGAAAGTGCGCGTCGAGCTTGCCGTCGATCACTTCCTGAGCGGCGGCGACGATGGCTTTGCCGATCGCCGGATCGAGCCGGCCCAAGTCCATGTTCGCTTCGGCAGCGGCGCGCTTGACGATCCCGAGCGCGCGGATGACCGGCTGCGGCATCTTTTCGACGCCGATCTTGAAATTGCCGATCGAACGCTGCGATTGCGCGCCCCAATACTTGTCCGCCTCGACCTCGATGGGACCGAACGTGTCGGTTTCCGTGCGCGTTTTCATGGAGTCTGGCTTTCGAGAATTTGAGGAGAATCTGCCGCGTTGCCTCGATAGGCAATATTGGGATGAAATCCGCCAATCAAGCGGCCATCGGGGCGGCGGCAATGCGGTTTGACGATATGCGGACCGTAGGCGCCTTGCGCCTGCAAGAACCACCCGCCGGCGCTGTCGCCCGGATGTCGGACAGGGCCTTACGCGCGGCGGCGCAGAACCCCGACCATAGCGAAGCTGGGCGAGCGGCTGCCGCCGACGTGCTGCGCGCCCGAGGCCTCAGCATGGATCGGTGGGATGCGTCGGCGCCCGGCTTCTTGACCCCTCGCGACCTCGCTCGCGGCGACGCCCTGTTCTTCGGCGCGGGCGCGCAGCTGAGGCGCGCATTCGGGCTGGCGGGGCTGTTGTCGTTGCTTGGCCTGTTTGCGCAACTTGGCGTCGACAGTGTCGGCGGCCGCGACATTGGCGGCGAAGCCTTGCGCACTGTTTTAGCGATTGTCGCGGTTGGCGGCGGCGGCGCCTGGCTTGCGGCGAGCCTCTTCCGGCGGCGCCCCGCGCGCGTGAGTGTCATCGCCCCGGCGCGCCACCTCGGAGCGCCGCTGCGCAGATTCATCCGGCGCGAGCTGCGGGCCTATGGCCACGTCATCATGCTCGCCGCCGCGACGGGCGACTCTGCCGTGCGCAGCGCCTCGGCGTACCGAGCCATGGCGGCGCGTCTTCGCCAGCGCACCGCGTTCAATCTGCGGATGCTCTTGTCGGATCGAGAGGGCTTGTCGGTGAGCGCAGACGAGGCTTGGCGTACGCTCATTCTCGGCTTGCTGGCGAGTTCAAGCGACGTCGTGGTCGTCGATCTGAGTGACGGCGGATCCTGGGCATGGTCGCGGTTGCAGCAACTCGGTGCGTTGCGCCGCGCCGTCTTCGTCGCCGACTGGGGCAAACATGCCGGGGCGGCGATGGCGCTCCGCGCCCTCGAAAGCGAGGCGCCCTGTTTTGCCTATGCTCCGGACGGAGAGGTACAAAGGCGGTCGGCGTTTCGGGCGCAGATGCTGAAGGCGATGCGGGCCGCACTTGGGGCTTCGGCATGAATGGCTGGGCCGGCCGCGGCAAGGTGCGGGCGCGCGCCGTTGAAGCGGGCGTCGAGATCGCCATCGACGGCATCACCACGCAGGCGCGCTATTACAAGCCGCTGGTCTACGAATTCTTTCGCAAGGAGTTCCAGATTCGTCCCCGTTACGGCGATTTCGACGTCGAAATCCGCATGGACTATGTGGGAGAGGTTCCGACCCTCGATCTCGACAATCTCGCCAAGGCGTTGCTGGACGCCCTCAAGGGCCATGTCTTTGTCGACGACAGCCAGATCGCGCGGCTCTTGTGCGAGCGCACGCAAGCGGAGCGCGACTGCATCCTTGTGCGCGCCCTGCGGCGAGGCTAGCGCGCTTGAAGCGCGGGCGTCCGTCCACTTTTGACTGCGTTGGTTGCAGACCGGACGTCCGCGGTCCGCTACTTCTTCCGGAAGGCGTCGAGGCTGACGACGGAGCTATCCTTCAAAGCCGGCGCTTGATCCTGCGCGCGCGACTGCTGCGGCTGGGTCGCCGGCGCCGCGGTGTCGCCGGACGCCATCCGCGCCTCGTCGGTGTGCGGCTGCTCGAACTGCAGGCCGAACTTCACGCTCGGATCGAAAAAGCGGGTGATCGCCGCGAGCGGGATCGTGATCGGGTGCGGCTGACCGGAGAATTTCAAGATCACGCGGAAGCGATCGGAATAGACTTCGAGATCCCAGAACTGATGCTCGAGCACGATGGTCATTTCGTCGGGATAGCGGGCGCGGAGATGATCGGAGATGACGACGCCCGGCGCATGGGTGCGGAAGGTGATGTAGAAATGATGTTTGCCGGGAAGACCGCGCGGACCCGCCGCTTCCTGCAGCGCCGCGCGCACGACGCCGCGGAGGGCGTCCTGCATCAGTGTGTCGTACCCGATCATGTCGTCGGCCACTACCGCCCCTCCATCGCTCCCTGACAAACCCATAGCCCTTCATTTCGGGGCGTCAATTGTTGATCCACAGAGCGCGAAAACATCAAACTTCTCAACGTTGCGAGGCGAACAGGCGATGCAGCGCCGCGCTCTCGCGCCGCACGCGCAATTCACACCCGACTCACGTGCTCTTCGCGCCCGGCGCGAAGCGCTCTGTGGAAAACTCGCCAAGCATTTGCGTGCAAACGGAAAACTTTGCGACGAGCGACGGATTTTTCCGAAACACCGGATTTTCTGACGAACAAGGTCCGGGAACTCAGCGACTGAACTCTTGATCGTGTGCACTGCACCGAAGAAATCCCCGGCTTCTGTTGCCGGGCGCCGGGGGGCCCCGCCTGACGATGCTACTCGTGAGGACTTAGTGCGGAATCACTCGCACCGCTTACGCGGCGAGGGCGAAACCTTCAGCAGTGTTGTCATTGGCAACTATGCTGTTCGGCCTGTAACGGGACCACCCGAGCAAAAGCCTCGGCCTTCAACGTCCGTCGATCCTATTTCGGCCCCTTTCAGGTGTCGGGTGCCAGCTGTCAGGTCTCAGCAAAGGCTGAACCTGACGTCTGTCTCCGGTGAAGCCGCCAGGCGCCAGCCAATGATCTGACACCTGAAACCTGACAGCTGACACCTGGTGGAGCCGCCGGGCATCGCACCCGGGTCCGATCCGCCTATCTCCGCGCGTTTATCGCCATAGTCCGGTTGCCCGGACGGACTCGAATATAGAGTGATTTGGCCGCCGGAAAAGCGTCAGCCGAGCCTGGCGATGTGGAGCGGGCGCTTTTCGGGGAAGAAGGCGATGGTCCGGAACTCGACGCTTTCACGCGGTGGCGCTTCCGGCGGGGTGTCTGGGTGCGCGAAGGCGGTGTGCGGCGCGAACTGGGCGCGGCCTTTGCGGGTGTCGGCGCATTTGATCAGCAGCGCCTCGTGCAGCTGCATCGTGGGCACGGTGTACCAGCGTTGCCGCCGATTGTAGCGCACATGGTAGATCTCGCCGCGCCGGTTTTCGTACTGGATGTCGGTGGCCGCCAGGTCATCGGGAGAGACGCTCCGCGCGTCGCAAAGCGCCAGCGGCCAGTCGAGCGCGGCATGCCGTATCGGCCGCCAGACATTGATGAACGCATAGGGCTGGCGCGCTGCCGTCTCCCCAAGCAGTTCGCGCACCCGCTGCCGCGCGGAGGCCGGGGTGTAGTCGTTGTGAACGCGCGTCGACGGCTGCCGCGGCGAATCCGGAGACCGTCGCCTTAGCGTGTGATCGAAGACGTGCACGTGATGAGCGCCCGTCGCCTTGGCGACGATCTCGGCCGCCTCGGCGCGACCGCGGCTCCCGACCTCGGTTTCATCCCAAAAATCCCTGACGCGCGAACGATGTCGCAGCAGCGCAAAACCTTCGGTGTCAAGCCGCGGCGCACACGCGCGCGCGTCGCGCAGCACCACCTTGTGCGGCGCATACAAGTCCGAGAATGCACCCGTCGCTTCGCGCTCGAAATTGACGCTGGGCCGCCCGCCCGTGCTTTCGAGAAACAGCAGCGAGCCTTCCGTCGTGGCGCGCTTCGGCCGGGGCGGGATGATGATGTCCAAGGTCATGACTGGCCTCCTCGAAAGCGAGGTAGGACGCCGTCCCGCCGATCCCGAACGATAAGCTCTCGCCCGGGTTGTGAGCGGCATTCACAGCGACTCGGGATAAGAGCGTGCGCGCTCTCCTTGGAGGCGGCCATGACCCGGAAGTTTGTCGCGGAATTCATCGGGACGTTCACGCTTGTGCTGATCGGCTGCGGCGCAATCGTGCTCGCCGGTTTCGGCGTTGTCGGCCAAGAGGGCATCGCCTGGGCCTTCGGCTTGTCCGTCGTGGCGATGACGTATGCGATCGGACCGGTCTCCGGCTGTCACGTGAACCCCGCTGTCAGTTTCGGCGCCTGGATCGCAGGCCGCATGTCGACGGCGGAGATGCTCGGATACTGGGGAGCGCAGTGTGCAGGCGCTATCGTCGCCGCCGGCGTGCTCCTGGTGATCGCTTCCGGCGCCGCCTCGTACTCGCTGGCGCAGCACGGGCTGGGGCAGAACGGCTACGGGCTCGGTCACTCGCCAGGCGACTACAATCTGGCTTCCTGTGCGATGTTTGAAGTGGTGGCCACCTTCATCTTCGTTATCACCGTGCTTGGCGTCACCCAGAAGAACAGCCCCTACCAACTCGCCGGATTGGCGATTGGGCTGACGCTGACGGCGATTCACATTGTCGGCATCCAAGTCACCGGCGTATCCGTGAACCCGGCGCGTTCGCTCGGTCCTGCGGTCTGGGTGTTGGGCGACGCGATTGGCCAGCTCTGGCTTTTCATCGCCGCGCCGATGGTGGGAGCTGGGCTCGCGGGATGCGCGTTCCGGGTGAAACTGCTGAGCGAGGACGGCTGAGGCCGGTCAGCGGCACGCTTGTGGTTCTGCTGTTCGGCTTGCTCACCTATCTCTACATTCCCATTCCGCCGCCGCGCGCGCCGCAGCCCACCCGCGACGATTGCGTGCTCTTGCACATGTGGTCGAACGGCTTCCACAGCGATCTGGGCGTGCCGGCCGAGATCTTTCCGCCCAACGCTCCGCTGCGCCGGCTGTTTCCCAATGCCTCCTCCTTCCTGATCGGCTGGGGCGACGAGGCGTTCTATCGCTCCGACGGCGTGAACCTTTGGCTCGGCCTGAACGCGCTCATTCCGCCGAGACCGAGTGTCATGCACGTGGCCTACAACGCCGCCGCGTCTTCGATCTACTTGGGACCCAATGACGATGCGCCGATCGCCGTCTCGCTCGAAGGCGCCAAGCAGCTCGCCGCCTATGTCGACGCCGCCTTGGTGCTCGACGACAAAGGCAACGTAGTCGTCGTCGCGCCCGGCAAGGTGATCGGCCGCTCCGACTTCCTGCGCACGCGCGGCTCGTTTCACCTGTTCAACGTCTGCAACCAATGGCTCGCGCGTGCGCTGCGCGCGGCCGGCGTCGACGTCAACGCCCGCGCCGCCTGGCTGGCCGGGGGATTGATCGAGCAGGTCCACCGCGCCGACCGCGCTGCGTGTCCGGCTTGATCCGTTCCCCGGACAAGCCGCGTGAAGCGCGGCGCTGATCCGGGGCCCATCGTTGGATTGACGTCACCCTCGGAAATAGGCCCCGGCCCTCCGCTTCGCTACGGCCGGGGAACGTAGGAAAGGCCGCCGATTCAGCCCATATCATCTGGCAGCCATGCCGGATTCGCACCGAACTTCCGGCGGGTCTGCCGGATATTTCATGAGCGCCCAGCCAGTTCAAAAGCCCTCGGGGGCGCCTTCTCAAGCCGACATCGCTTATCTCGGCCTCCTGCAGGACATCCTCGACAACGGCGTCGACCGCGGCGACCGCACCGGCACCGGCACGCGCGGCGTCTTCGGCCGCCAGCTGCGCTTCGATTTGAGCCAAGGCTTCCCGCTGCTCACCACCAAGAAGCTGCACCTGAAGAGCATCATCCTGGAGCTGCTCTGGTTTCTGCGCGGCGACAGCAACGTGCGTTGGCTGCAGGAGCAGGGCGTCACCATCTGGGACGAGTGGGCCAACGAAGAGGGCGAACTCGGCCCCGTCTACGGCAAGCAATGGCGCAGCTGGGAATCGAAGGACGGGCGCGTCATCGATCAGATCGCCAACGTTGTGCAATCGATCAAAAACAATCCGAACTCACGCCGCCACATCGTCAGCGCGTGGAATCCGGCGGAGGTCGATCAAATGGCGCTACCGCCGTGCCATT
>JAFEDV010000267.1 GCA_018241475.1 Pseudomonadota bacterium
GGCTCAAGGACTTCAGGCGCATCGCAACACGCTACGACCGTCTGGCGCGCAACTACCTCGCGTCCGTCTGCCTTGTCGCCGCCCTCGTCTGGTGGCTTTAATGAGTCTGGACCCTAGCGCCCCCTTGGGAGCACACGAGGTGGCCAGAACAAAGCGCGATTTGCTTCGGGACTATTTCGGGACTCTGACTCCCGAAGTGCCCGTTTTTTCGCTTTTCGTTCCCTTTTCCGCGTTGCAGCGAATCCCGAAAAATCCTTTATTTCAAAGGCGCGAGCGTGGCGAAACTGGTAGACGCAACGGACTTAAAATCCGTTTCCCGAAAGGGAGTGCGGGTTCAACTCCCGCCGCTCGCACCATCGGCGAACCTCTCATGGACAAAGAACGCACCAAGCTGGTCAATGCGATCCGCGCAGCCGCGCGACCGGCCCCGCGCAAGCAGGGCGCGGCATACCTCGGAACCGTCAGCAGAACCCTGAATGTCAGCACAGCCGAGCTGCGCGCTCAGGCGCGGGAATGGGTGAGAGCGAACGAGGATGCTCCGGCAGCGGATGTGTTGCGTCTCTGTGACGGACTGTTTGCCGGCAAGACGCATCAAGAGAAGGCGCTTGGCGCAATCATCCTGAGCTACGCGCACGCGGCGCGCCGGGCGGCGAGCCAGAAGCGCATAGAAGACTGGCTCGATGATCTGCATGGCTGGGCCGAAGTCGACGCGCTGTGCTCGAACGTGTTTCAGTATGAAGAGATGCTGAGCGACTGGGGGAACTGGAAGGCGCTGCTCAATCGGCTCTCGCGCGACGCCAATATCAACAAACGGCGCGCCTCGCTGGTGCTGCTGACCGGGCCGGTCCGCTACAGCGGCGATGCGCGACTATCGGCGCTGGCGTTCGCGCTGGTTGGACGACTAAGGAGTGAGCGCGACATTCTGATCACCAAGGCTGTCTCGTGGCTGCTCAGAAACCTCACGCTTCGGCACGAGGGCGAGGTCGCCGCTTACCTCGAGGCCAACGAAGCAAAGCTCCCGCGTGTCGCTGTGCGCGAGACCCTGCGCAAGCTGAGAACCGGAACGAAGAGCGGCAAGAGCGCGAGGCGGCGCTAGGGCTTCAGCACGACCCGGCCCAGCACCTTGCCCGCGCGCAGATCGTTGATGGCGGCGTTGGCGTCGGCAAGCGGGCGTTCCTGCATGGGCGGGGCGGGCGCGGCGCCGCTCTTGAGCAAGTCGACGAGTTCGCGCGCGTCGTCGAGGCGTCCGACGTACGAGCCGGCTATGGAAATTGGCCGCAGCGGCAGCGATGCAAGCGGCAGCGACGCCTTGCCGCCGAACAGGCCCACGATGACGTACCTGCCGCCGCGGCGAAGTGCGGCGGTGCCGAAACCGAACGTCACCGGTGCTCCGACGAAGTCGATTGCGGCGCCGGCGAGCCCATGGCGCGAGGCGGCATCCTTCCATGCTTCTGCCGTAGGTTCGATCGCTTCGACGGCGCCGTATTCTAGCGCCGCTTCGCGTTTGGCCGCGTCGATGTCGGCGGCGATGACCGGATTGGGCAGCACGTTCTTGGCGAGCGCCATCGCCATCAGGCCGACGCCGCCCATGCCGACAAGCAGGATCGGCTGATCGGACGGCGTTGTGGCGATCTTCTTCAACGCGGAATAGGCCGTGAGGCCCGAGCACATGGCGAGCGCGCCGAGGCCCGGCTGCAGATCGCCGATGGGAATGAGCGCGCTGGCGAATGGCACGTGAACGTATTCGGCCATGCCGCCCCATTGCGCGACGCCGAGCGCCCGGCGGGGCAGGGCGGTGCACAATTGCTGGTCGCCCGCACGGCAGGTGGCGCACGCATTGCAGCCGAGCCATGGATAGACGGCTACGCGCGTTCCCACCGCCGGACCGGAAACGCCTTCTCCGAGCTCCGCCACCTCGCCTTCGATTTCGTGTCCGAGCACCGCAGGCATGTCGATGGCGACCGGCTGGCGCACATCGCCGAAGTCAAAATAGCCGTCATGGATGTGAAGATCCGAGTGACAGAGTCCGGCGCGTGTCACCCGCACGAGCGCCTCGCCGGGGCCGGGCTGCTTCTGTGTCAGATCCATCGGCGTCAACGGCGCGCCGAACGCGGTCATGGCTTGGGCTTTCATGGCGCCACTATTGCGCGCCGCCGCTGCAATTCAACCATCTCACAACGGAACGTCGCTGCTATTCGGCGAGCTTCGGCTCAACGACGCCTGCATCGCCGCGCCGGCGCCGTATGGTGAAGTACAGGGCGACGGCTGCCGCGATGATACAGGAGGCGGCGCCGACGCCGATGGCCCAGCGCGGCCCGAACGTATCGGCGACCCAGCCGACGATGGGCGCGCCGATCGGCGTGGTGCCGAGGGTGACGGCCATCACCAGCGCCATGACGCGCCCGCGCATCACCGGCGCCGTCGACAACTGCGCCTCACCTATGGAAGTCGTGGTCAGCGTTTGCGCCGAGAGGCCAACCAGAATGAGCGCCAAGCCGAACGGCAGATAGTGCGGGGCCAGCGCCGCAAGCACGAGGCCCGCGCCCATCGTTGCGGCGCCGGCGATGATGATGTTCAGGCTTGGCCGTTCGCGTCGTGCGGCGAGCAGCGCGCCGATCACGGAGCCGACCGCCATCATCGAAGTGAGCAAGCCGAACTGGCCGGCGCCGGCATGGAAGACGCTGACAGCCATGGTCGAGATGAAGATCGGGAAGTTGATCGCAAACGTGCCGATCAGCAGCAACATGAACAGGATGATGATGAGATCGGGGCGGCCCAGCACGTAGCGGAGCCCGCCGAAGAAGCCGCCGGTTGAGCGGCCGATGCGTTCACGAACGTGCAATTCGTCGATGCGCAGCAAGCTGATGGAGAGCAGCACGGCGCCGAAGGAGAGGGCGTTCAGCAGAAACACCCAACCGGTGCCGACGGCGGCGATGAGGAGACCGGCGATCGCTGGGCCAATCATGCGTGCGGCGTTGAACGAGGTGGAATTGAGCGCAACGGCGTTGGAGAGGTGCGCCTCCTGCACGAGTTCGGCGACGAAGGTCTGCCGTGCGGGCGCGTCGAAGGCGGCGGCGCAGCCGAGCAGGAACGCGAACAGGTAAACATGCCAAAGCTGCACGACATGGAGGATCGTCAGCAGTCCGAGCGTGAGGGCAAGCAGCCCCATGCTCGCTTGGGTTACGAACAACAGCTTGCGCCGGTCGAAATGATCGGCGGCCAAGCCGGTAATCGGCAGCAGCAGGAGCTGCGGGCCGAATTGCAGGCCAGTGACGATGCCGACGGCGGTGGCGTTGTGGCGCGTGAGCTCTACGAGCACGATCCAGTCCTGGGCGGTGCGCTGCATCCATGTCCCGACGTTTGAGACGATCGCGCCCGCGGCCCAGATCCGGTAGTTGCGAACGCCCAGCGAGCGGAAGGTGCCGCTTATGCGGCTGCTTGGCCGCGCCGGGCGATCGTCGTTGTGGCTCATGCTTGCGCGCAGCAAGCGCTCGCGGCGGCGACAAGTCCACGGCGTGACGGCGAGCGATCGTGGGCATTGATGTCGCAGCACGACTCGTGCTGGAGGGTTTCATGGCTGCAACGCCGCTGCTCGTGCTGCCGCCGGCGTTGGATTATGCCGGCGTGACAGTGTTTGCGCTGACCGGTGCGCTCGCGGCGGCGCGTGACCGGCACGATCTCGTCACCTTCTGGTTTTTCGCTTTGGTCACCGGCGTCGGCGGCGGCACGCTACGCGATCTCCTGATCGGCGCGCCTGTGTTCTGGATTGCGGACGCGGCGTATTTGTGGATCGGGGCTGCGGCTTCACTGGCGGTGTGGATCGCCGGCGAGCGTATCGAGCGGGCGGCCGCCCTGATCTGGCTCGATGCGCTGGGGCTGGGGGCCTATGCTGTGATCGGGGCTGCGAAAGCGCTGGCGCTTCATGTCGATCCGGTGGTGGCCACCGCAATGGGGGTGCTGACAGCCTGTTTCGGCGGCGTGATCCGCGACGTCCTGGCCGGCCAGCCATCGGTGCTCTTGAAGCGCGAAATCAGCGTCTCGGCGGCGTTGCTGGCGGCGGCGTTGTTTGTGCTGCTGACCGTGCTGCACACGCCTCCGGCCTGGGCCGGCATGACGGGGGCGGTTGCGGGCTTTGCGTTGCGCGCTGGCGCCATACATTATGGCTGGCGCCTCAGGGCTTTCGGAGAGCGACGTGGCGAGAGAAAAGCTTGAGTTGGTCGAAGTCAGTCCGCGTGACGGGCTTCAGAACGAGCCCGACGTGGTTTCGACCGAGAAGAAGCTCGAACTGATCGACCGCATCGTCGCCGCTGGTTTTCGGCGGATGGAGGCGGCCAGCTTCGTCAATCCGAAGAAAGTTCCGCAGATGGCGGATGGCGACGCGGTGTTCGCCGGTCTGCCCAAGCGCGACGATGCGACCTTCATCGCGCTGGCGCTCAACCCGCGCGGCGTCGAGCGCGCCATCGCAGCCGGCGCCAAAGAGATCAACTACGTGTTCTGCGCCAGCGACGGCTTTTCCATTCGCAACAACGGCGCCCCGGTCGACGAGACGTTTCGCGTCTGGCCGGAAGTCGCGCACAAGGCGCGCGCCGGCGGCGCGCGCTTGTCGGCGACGATCTCGACGGCGTTCGGCTGTCCGTTCGACGGCGAGGTCTCGGTCGAGCGCGTCGTCGCAGTCGCCGAGCTTTGCACGCAGCAGGACATTTTCGAGCTGGCGCTCGCCGACACCATCGGTGTCGCTGCGCCGAGCGACGTTCGTGAACGCTTCCGCGCCGTAAGGGAGGTGGCGGGGGGTCTGCAGTTGCGCGCGCATTTTCACAACACTCGCAACACCGCGCTCGCCAATGCGGCCGCGGCTGTGGAAGAGGGCGTGCGCGTTCTGGACGGATCGCTCGGCGGCATCGGCGGTTGCCCGTTTGCGCCGGGCGCCGCCGGCAATGTGCCCACGGAAGACTTGCTCTACATGTTCGACCGCATGGGCTACGAGACCGGAGTCGACCTCGATGCGGCGATCGAGACCGCGCACTTCATCGCCGGCGTGCTGGGTCGCAAGACGCCCGGCATGGTCAGCCGCGCGCCGAAATGGCCGCACGCCTGAAGCAAAACGGCCGCCGACCACGTCTCAGAAGCGCTTAGAGCGCGCGCTTGATCGTGAAGTTTACGCCGGCGTGGTAGCTTGATGGACCGTAGGTGTAATGCTCGATGTCCGATCCGGCTTTGATGTCAGTGTCGTGATAACGCAGATCGAATTCGAAGCCCCGCCACGTGTAGGTCGCCCCGATATTCCAGGTGTTGTAATTGCTGCTATGGGTCACCACAGGCCCTGGGCCGTCGGCGTCTTGGATTTCTTGATTGCCAAACGCCGCGGTGAAGTTGAGCGCGTCGTTCACGGTGTAGACGCCGTTCGCTTCCCAGTAGGTGGCGTGACCGGTGCCGCCGTAATTCGCCGGCGAGTAGTAGAGTGCGGCGCCGAGAATGATGTGTTCCATGATGTCCATGGAGCCCGCCGCTTTGAGTTCGTAAAAGTCGAACCGCGCGCCGGGGCTGTCGTGCGCACCTGGATAGTTGTAGCTAATGACGCCCAGGTCCCAACTCACCGGCCCCGTCTTTGGCGTCCACCCGGCATAGACATCGACTTCGATGCCATCGACTACTGTGGATCCCCAGGTTCCGACATAGAACCCGTCATTGCCCCAATCGACGCCGCCTTGAAACGCCGGGTCATTGTTGTTCAGTGATAAGCCGCGAAACACGTAGTCGGACGTAACTTGAATACTGCCGGCGACCCCGGCGTTGGCGACGCCAACGCCCGCCATCGTCGCGCCAGCGGCGATCGCAGCTCCAATGAGCTCCTTCATAAAGCACTCCCGCGGCTCACGCCGCCGGTGCCGAGCGTTGCGCGCAAAGCAGTGAATCTCCCGTTAAATCAAGCGCAACGCCGCGTATCGTCACCGAGCGGTTCGAAAGATACAGAGTGGAACAAGGCAGGGCAACGCGCTGCGTTGCTCAGACCTAGCGCGCCACCAACGGCGAGAAGCCCAGATGCAACCCCGCGTCGACCAGCAACGTTTCGCCGGTGACATGACGCGACGCGTCGGAAAGGAAGAAAAGCCCAGCGTCGGCAATATCTTCCGGCGCCGATGCGGCCTTGAGCGGCGTGATCGCCTTCGTGCCTTCACGCATGCGTTCGACCTGCTCTGCGGTGAGGCCCTTGGCGTGCCACGGCGTATCGATGAAGCCGGGGCAGATGGCGTTGACGCGGATCTTCGGCGCCAGCGCGCGGGCGAGGTCAATGGTCATGGTGTTGAGCGCGCCTTTCGAAGCGGCGTACGCCACTGATGAGCCGATCCCCGTGACACCGGCTATGGACGAAACCATCAATACGCTTGCGTGCCCGCTGGCTTCCAGGAGCGCACGCGCTGCGCGGATCATCTGGAACGGGCCAATGACGTTCACCGCATAGATTCGCTCGAAGTCGGCGCGCGTGAGATCGTCGAGATTGGCGTGGTTGGGCGCTTGCTTGGTTGTGCCGGCATTGTTGGCGAGCGCGTCGATGCGCCCGAATTTCGCGGCGGCTTCGGCGATGTTGATGCAGTCGTCGTTCTGAGACACATCGCCTTGCGCAAGCACGGGTTCGGCGCCGGCGGCGCGCACCGCCTCGGCGGTGGCTTCCGCCTCGGCTCTGCTGGTGGCGTAGTTGATGATGACGGCCTTCGCGCCGCGCACGGCCGCACCCACC
>JAFEDV010000268.1 GCA_018241475.1 Pseudomonadota bacterium
CTAAGACACCCTGCGGCTGGCGAACCGATGCGGCTGAAGCGACTACCGCGGGAGTTACTCGCGTTCGGGCGTGCGCGAGCCGAGGAAAGTCGCGTGATCGCCGCTCATCCCAACGCACCCGTCGCTTTCGGCGCCGTCCGGGTAGCAGAAGAGCGGCCCCTGCGCGCCGCGGAAGGATTCGTACTGCGTGCGCGTCACCGAAGGATGGAAGAAGGGCGGATGGTCAGCGCCCGATGGCCATGCCGGCAGCCAATCGGCGGTTGGCGTGTCGGCGGCGTTGCTCGTCCATTCTTCAAGGTCGGAGCGGAAGCCGGTTTGATCGCTGTTGGGGTTGAAGGCGAGCGGCACCTCTGCGACTGGATACGAACGCTGGAACAAGACGGTCTCGCCGTCACGCGCCTTGATGCGAATCGTGGCGACCGCTTCGCGGCACGTAGGTCCATGCGCTTCGGCTTCGACCATGTAGTATTGGCTGCCGACGGCGGACCAATCGTGTGATGCGGTCGCGTTGCACCCGGAGGTCGGAATCGACGCCTGCTGGGCTGCGCTGGCGTTCAGAGGATTGTCCGCGTTCGGCGTGGCTGCGGGCCGCGAGCACGCCGACATCGCCAGCGCCAGCAGCGCCACGCCCAAACGTTTCATCGTGTCGTCTCCCGATTTCGCTCGAAGTATAACCCGGCGACCCCTGCCGCAGGCTCCCAAAACGCGCAGACCTCGCGCGCGTTGCTGGAAAGGTGACACAGCATCGGCAAGTTGCGCGCGCGGATGTCTTCGTAGGTGAGGCGGTCGAGCGTGGTCTGACCGGTCGCCAGGCGCGGCCACGCCGGCGCTGTGTTCGTGGTCGTGACAGCGGCCCGCGCCCATTGCTGCAGAAAGGCCTGCGGCTCGGGTCCGCCTTCGGACTGCCCGTAGAGCTGGCGAAGGGGACCGGCCCATGTCCAGATCAAGCGTCCATCCGCCTCGCGCACGGCGTAGAGCGCGACGGCGTCTTCACAGGTGGGACCGATCGCGCGCGCGGTGACGACGTCGTGGGCGCCGGCGCCGGTGAAATCGATCGTGTGCGTTGAACTGTATTCGCACTGCGCGGCCGGCCGTGGCGCGCACGCTGCGAGCGCTAGCGGGACGAGGAAGACAACTCGGCTCATGGGCCATAAGCCACGATCATCGCCGGCGCATTTGAGGAGGGATCGACGACGAGGCACTGCGTCGTGTCGACGGCGGCTGCGTAGCAGATCATGCGCAGATTGCGTTGGCGCATCCCCTCGTAGGATTCGCGGCTGAAAGTGGTGGTGTAGGCAAGGCCGCCATTCGAGCCGACATTCGCTGCGCCTTCGCGCCATTCCGGCAGCCGGTCCGAGGTTGTCGTCGTAACGTCGGCCCAGCTTGCGAGGAAGCGATCGACTTGCTGCGGGGACGCCGCGCCCACGGCAGCGGGCGCAGCGCCGCCTGTGGTCATGGCGTGATAGGTGGAAATGAACGTCCACAGCGGATCGCCGTGCGCGTCGCGCGCGACCAGCGTGACGACGGCCTGCAGGCACGATGGTCCTTCGGCGCGGGTGATGATGGTGTCGGGCACATCCGCGTCTGTCCAGGCGATTTGATGCGTCGCGCTGCGTGCGCAACCGGTGGCCGCCGGCCCAGATGCTATCTGTGCTTGTTGTCCGCACGCGCACACAAGCAGCGCCGCGGCGCTCAGAACCATCCGGCGCATGAGAATCCTCGTTCGCGGCCGAAGATAGCGGCGCTGCCGGGCCGCGCCAGCCTA
>JAFEDV010000269.1 GCA_018241475.1 Pseudomonadota bacterium
GGCTTGGCTCCTTCTCCGATGACGCCATCCTTCAGCGCCTTTTGCAGGTCCGCGAACAATCCACAGCGGATGCTGCGGTACCTCCGAAGATTGCGGAGTTCGATGTTTTCGCATCGGGCCAATCGTTAATCGGTGAGAATCGTGCGGATAGCCGCCTGCATGCCGAGACTTTGCCCCGGACGATATGGGCGCAGAGCGATGCTATCGGATGCGCCGTGCTCCTGAAGAACGTCGTTGCTGTGCACCGCCTACGTGAAGTTTCCTGCCTCTATGGCTTCACACGCTTCGAAGCGGCGCCAAGTGAGGCCGATGACGAACTGGAAGACGTCTATCTTGCGGTCGATGGGGCAACCCTGTCTCAGCAAGCAACTTGGCTTCCAGCCGTCGAGCAGTTCGGCGAAGGTGTCTTTCTACACTTCGATGAGGACGCGGTGCGTTCCTGGCTCGATCAGCCGGAGGTGCAGGCAAGGGTCGCAGCTTTGGTGCAGGGGCACGCCGCATGGGCCGCGAGCCGCCGGAAGCAAGATTTTCCTGGCGGCGGATACATTATGCTGCACAGTCTTTCACATGCGCTCATGACTGAGATCGCCCTCGACTGCGGATACCCGGCCAGCTCGCTGAAAGAGCGCATCTACGCAATTGGCGAAAAACACACTGGCGCACCTCAGCGATGCGGAATCCTGATTTACACTGCGACTTCGGGAGCATTGGGAACGTTAGGTGGTCTTGTGGCGGCAGCGGCGCGAATCTCGACCATCATAGAGAACGCACTCGAGCGCCTTCGCCTTTGCTCCAACGACCCCGTCTGCGCTGATCACGCGCCGCAGGACAGTAAAGATGAAAGAGCATTACATGGCGCTGCGTGCCACGGATGCCTGCTCATTGCCGAAACCTCGTGTGAAGCGCGCAATGCCTATCTCGACCGCGCGCTGGTGATCGAGACGGTTGGCGAAGCGCAGGCCGCGTTCTTCTAGTAACTTCGGTCATGTGAGTTACCTTTACGCGCGCCTTGCCGTCCTGCGACGCCAACTTGCCCAACCCGTCAAGAATTTGCGAACACTCCATCCGCAGCGTTACCCGGCTGTCGATGACTACCGCCAGGCAAACAGACTGAAGGCCCGCTAGCGGCCCTCTGCTGGCCGCTTCCATAGCTGTGTTGCCGCTCCGAACAGCTCTTCGCCACGCTTCAGAATA
>JAFEDV010000026.1 GCA_018241475.1 Pseudomonadota bacterium
ATCCAATCCATGTCGCCGTGACGGCCTTCAGTCAGGAATTCATGCAACCGCGCGCCGGCCGGCCAATCCATGTCCGCCGAAGCCGAGCCGACCGCATCAAATCCCAAAGCGCGCGCCCGGCGTTTGAGCGCTTCAATGTGCACGCCGTCGCTCGAAGTCTTCGTGACCGTGGGGTTCGGCGCGGCCGCGCGGATCGGGATGGATGATGATGTCGGCGGTCGGAAACTCCGACCTAATGCGCTCTTCGGCCGCCACGACGATCTTGTGCGCCGCTTCAAGCGTCAGCGCCGGCGCCAGGTCGACGTGAAATTGAATGTGCACGTAGGGGCCGCTGGTGCGTGTACGCAAATCGTGGACGCGACCAAGCTCAGGAACGCTTTCCGCCAGCGCCCGAATACGCGCGCGCGCCGCGTCCGGCAATTCACGGTCGAGCAGATGGTCGGCGGCCTCGCGCGCAACTTGAAGCGCGCCCCAGCCCAGCCAGGCGGCAACGACCAGCGCAGCCGCGGCATCGGCCCAAGTCCATCCGAACCAGACGGCGCCGCCAATCCCCGCCATCACCGCCAGGTTGGAGACAAGATCGCCCACGTAATGCAGACGGTCGGCGCGTGTGGCGATCGAACCGGTGCGCCGGATCGCGTGCGTCTGCGCCGAAATGATGCCCGCAGTCAGTACAATGGAGACAACCATCACCGCGAGACTCGCCAGCCCTTGGCCCACCTCGGCGTGCTGGAAGAAGCGGGGAACCGCTTCCATGACGATCAGCACCCCCGAGAGGGCCACCAACCCGCTCTGCATCAGCCCCGCGAATGCCTCCGCTTTGCCGTGGCCGAAACGATGTTCGTTATCCGGCGGCGCGGCGGCGTAGCGCACCGCATAGTAGGTAATCAGCGACGCGACGAAATCGAGCGTCGAATCCGCCAGCGACGCCAGCATCGCCACCGATGACGACGCCAGCCATGCCCATGCCTTAAGAACGATGAGCAAGACCGCAACGCCTGTCGACAGCGCCGCGGCGCGCGCCGTCAGCCGCGTGTGCTGCGCGCTAGAAATCGCCGCCGACTGAACCGTATCGTCCACAGGCCTCATATGCGCCGCCGCCCATGGCGCCATCAAGGCCACGGCTGGGGATCGCCCGGCTGGCCCCGGCGCTTTGGGTCTTTCGCCGGGCCGCGACGCGCGCCATGGTCGCGCCGCTTTATGGAGGCCGCCTTGGATATCATGCACCTCGTCTACGCCGCGATCCTTGGCGTCATCCAGGGCCTCACCGAGTTTCTGCCGATCTCGTCCACGGCCCACCTCCTGATCACCGAGCGCCTGATCGGCTTCAGCGATCCCGAAAGCGTGTTCACGGTGATGATCCAGCTCGGCTCGATACTGGCGGTGATGTGGCTCTACCGGCGAAAGATCATCGAAGTGATCACGGGGCTGCCGACCAAGCCGGAGGCGCGCCGCTTTGCGCTGATGCTGCTGGTCGCGTTTCTGCCAGCCGTGCCACTCGGCTACTTCGGCAAGCACTTCATCACCACTGTCCTGCACGAAAGCTTCGAGGTGATGGCGTGGGCGTTCGTGATCGGCGGCATCCTCATGCTCTTGATCGAGCGTTTTCGGCCAACGCCGCGAGTCGAGGACGCGTCGCAGACGCCGGTGTGGCGCGCGTTCGTGGTCGGGATATTTCAGTGTTTCGCGCTCATCCCCGGCGTCTCGCGCTCGGGCGCCACGATCTATGGCGGCCTGCTGACCGGCCTCGACCGCCGCGCCGCAGCCGAGTTCTCCTTCTTCCTCGCGATGCCGACCATGTTCGCCGCGTTCGTGCTCGACTTCATCGATATCAAGGACAGCATCACCACCGATCGAGCCGCGGAGATCGCCGTTGGCTTCATCTTCGCGTTCCTCTCATCGCTGCTGGTGGTGAAGCCATTTCTGGCTTTCGTGACGCGCGCCGGCTTCATGCCGTTCGCGGGCTATCGCATTGTCGCCGGCGCGGCGGTATTGGCGGCGATGGCGACCGGCTATCTGCAGTGAGCCGAATCTGGACGATCGGCTACGAGCGCACCGGCCTTGCCGATTTCATCGCCGCGCTCAAAGCCGCCAGAGTGAAAACGTTGGTGGATGTGCGCGAGGTCCCCCTCTCGCGCCGCGCGGGCTTTTCGAAGAATGTGCTCGCCGGGAGCCTGGCCGAAGCCGGCATCGGCTACATCCACATGAAAGCGCTCGGGACGCCGAAGCTTGGCCGCGAAGCCGCACGCCGAGGCGACGCGAAGACTATGCATCGCATTTTCGAAGCGCGACTCGCCGAACCGGAAAGTCAGCTGGCGCTTTCACAGACGGCGGAACTCGCAGGCAAGAATCGCATCTGCCTCATGTGCCTGGAGCACGATTGGCGAGTCTGTCACCGCAACATCGTGGCGCAACACCTCGAGGCGGAGTTTGGACTTAGTTCGACGCACCTCTCGCCCGGACTGTCTCCAGAATCCCCGCCGCCAAGAGCGCGATCCAGAACACGCCGAGCGCCGCGCTCACCGGCGCGGGTCCAGGCAAGACGTGCAACGCGTCCGCGGAAACGGCGAGAATAGGCAAGATGC
>JAFEDV010000270.1 GCA_018241475.1 Pseudomonadota bacterium
CCGATCCCGCTCGATTATGATCGTCCGGGCGATGCTGCGGTGCTAGATGGCGTGACGCGCGTGAACAAGTTCATGGAAGCGCGCGTGCTGGAAGCGCCGGAGCAATGGTTCTGGGCGCACCGGCGCTGGCCGAAATCGGCGTGGCGTGATGCGGGCGTGATGTGAGGGGAAGTCAGTAGTCAGTGGTCAATAGTCAGTAAGGCAATTCACGACTGACCACTGACTATTGACCACTGACTACTGACTAAGTTGCGTGCGAGCTTCGTTCAGCGCGGTCAGCGCAACACTCGGATCCAGCTGGCGGTCGCGCCATTTCATGCGCCAGCAGAGGTGCGGGCCGGTGGCGCGGCCGCGGTCGCCGACAGCGCCGATGACTTGGCCTTGGCGGACATGATCGCCGACATGCACGTCGACGCGGCTCATGTGCAGGTACATGGTGATAAGGCCCTGGCCGTGATCGATGAACACAAGCCCGCCTTCGTAGAAGGTGTCGTGTTCCGCCAGCGTAACAACGCCCGACGCTGGCGCATGCACCGGCGTGCCGATAGGGGCGGCGATGTCGAAGCCGAAGTGCGGCGATGACGGCGTGCCGTTCAGAATACGCTGATTGCCCCATGTCCCGGTCACCACGCCGATATTCGCGTCGATCGGGCGGACGAAACCGTCGAGCCAGCCCTCGAGCGGCGCGATGCTTTGGAACGCGGCGTTCTTGACCGCCGCTTCACGTTGAATGCGCGCGATGATCGCCGGATCGGTCGGCGTCACGGTCTGCTGCGGCAGGCCGTTGACGCGCTGGATGTCGAACTGGCGCGGCGCGACGGCGACGTCTTGCGTGGCCATGCGCCCACCACTGCGCGCTTCGATGCGGCCTTCCGGCCCATGGTCGCGCGGAAAGCCGATGACGGCCCAACCCTGCGGATCGGCGGCGCCGCTGGCGACGCCGTCGACGTAGACGGCGGCGCCCGGCAAAGTGCGGCAAAGCCCAACGCCGCCTTGCGTGAATGCGCCGGCGCAATGCAGCGTCAAGGAGGCGGGCGCGCTTACCGGCGTCACCGCCGCGGCAGCAGTTGTCGGCGCTGGGGACGGTCCGGGCTGCGCGGGCGCTTCGCCTACAGTACAGGCGGCGAGCAGCAGCGCGCCAGCGATGAGCGCCCTCACGTCTTGCCCTCATTCAACTCGCGCCAGCGCTTCGTCGCTTCTTCCGGCCCGCGGTAAGCCTCCTGCAGTTCAACATTCCAATAGCGAAGTTCGTCCAACGGGATGCGCTCGCCGCTGACCGCACAACGCACAAAGAGGCCCTGCTTCAGGATGGTGACCTCGTTGTCGCCATAGTGGACCTTGGCCTCCGGGCCGCCTGGATCGTGCTTGTTCATGCGACTCTTTTAGCCTCAGGCGCATTCTCGCTCCACAGCCTAACGCCGCCGCCGACCGTGTTCGAGGCCCTCAGCTGCGCCGCTGGCGGATTCTATCGAGCGGCAGCACCTCGGACGGCGCCCGCGCCTTCGGTTCGGGTGCGCCGGCGCCGGACGGAGCGGTCGGCAAATCGGCGGTCCAGCCCGCCAGATGCGGCGCGAGGTCCTCGTCGGCGGCGAGGTCGTCGCGATTGGCGGTGACGCGGTAGTCCACAGCCATGAACAGCGCATCGAGCAGGTCCTCGCCCGGATCGCCGCGCCATTGCGAGAGGTCGTAGGTGGGCGCGTGACCGACGACCCAGGCTGGCGGCGGCTGCCCGAGGCTGGCGACCACGCCCTTGCCGGAATCCAGCACGCGTTGCGCGGTGGCGAGGAACGCCTGGGAGTTGATGGCGGCGCGCGACCACAGCACGACGCCTGCGCCGCAAAGTTCGAGCGCGGCATTGTCGATCAGTCCGTCGCCGATCTCGTGGCCGGCTGCGGCGAACAGGGCTGCAAGCGCCTGGGCGCGCGCGGCGTCTTCACGAACGAAAACGAAGAGCACGTCCGCCATGACGCCTCCATTGCAACGTACCGCGTCGGCTACGAACGGCGCGCGCCGCGAAATACCGTAACATTCTATCGGAAATTTGGTTCCGAAATTGTGACAGCGCAAACTTCAGGCTTGCCGACCGGCCCGATGGCGCTGGTTCTCGCGCTCGAAGAAGGCGCTCATCACCGCCCCGTCGGACGCCTCTTCCTCCAGCGTCTCCGCGTTCCACTGGCTGCGCGGGCGCGCGAAGAAGTCGCCGCCATAGACATGGATTCCACCGGTGAAACGATTGAGCGGATTGGTGACGGAATGGATGGCGTCCGCCGGCAGCGCAACGACTTCCTTTTCAAACAACGCCTTGGCGCCGCACGATCCGATGCGGCCGCATGCGTTGCGCTTCCAGAGGATGTTGTCTTCGCGCCCCGTGTAGATGCCGATCGAAGCCCACATGAGATGATTGTGCGGCATGACGTTCATGCGCGGCGTCCAGGTGGCCGCGAAAATCGTGAGCGTCGGCGATCGATGGATAACGTTGAGCTGGGCCTGCGTCGGCTCGCCGAGCGCGGCGAGGACAGCGCCGGGATCGGAAACGGCGCGCGCCAGGACTTCGGTGACGGCGG
>JAFEDV010000271.1 GCA_018241475.1 Pseudomonadota bacterium
GGCGCGGTGGTTGCGGATGCCCCCGCCTGCAACGGCTGGACCTTCTGGCGTCTCGCCAGCCAGCCCGCCGGGCACAACATCGATCTGCTTCGCCGCGAGATCCGCCGGCAGATGGCGCTGGCGCCAGCAACGCACTGACGCAATGCAACGGCGCGCGGCGCGGCGGTTCGCAATCGTGTTGACCTCTCTTGCACGCATGCACAGCCGGTCGCGCCTCGCCTGATCTAAATTTGCAGTAAGACCGCGTACTCCGTCGCGCTCCGTCGGCCTTCGGTCGCAAATCAATTCGCCTGCCACATCCGCCACAAACTCATGCGCCATCTCCGATCGCGCGGGTTCGAAGCCATCTCGAATGTGGAGCTGAGCATGAAACGGATATTCTTGATTGCGGTGGCGTCGGCTGCGCTTGCGCCGTTGGTTGCAAATGCGGAGAACGAGCGCATGAGCGATGCGCGCTATCTCGCGGCGTCGCGATGCCTGGCCTATGCCGATCTGCCTGAGCTGCAATCCGATGGGGCGAACTTCAGCGCGCTGCGCGCCGCCGCTTCAGTCGGCTTTCACAGCAGTTCGGTCGTTTCGGACGCGCGCGAGAACGCAGCACGCGTGCGCGCCCAGGCGCGCCGGCTCAGCGGCATGAACAACGGCTTGCAGCAACTGCGCGGCGAGCGCGACGCGGCCTGCACGGGTTTCGTCGAACGCGGATTGGTGCAGATCGAGGCGTCCAGAGCCCCATCGTAGGACCGAAAAGGCGATTTCGGCCCGGCCATGACGCGGGGCGGCGCGCCAGCGATTGACGCGCCGCCCTGCGGCGGCAATCCTGCGTCGCGATGGCGGGCGTCGATCTCCAGAGCGTCGAAGCGGCGCTGGCGAAAGCCGAACTGATGGCTGCGCTCAGCGACGCCACGCGCGCGCGGCTGGCCAAACAGGGCGCGCCCTGCACGGTGGAGCCGGGCCATCTGCTGTTCGCCAAGGGCGACAGGGGCGACGCACTCTACGTACTGCTCGAAGGCGAAGTGGAAGTACGCACCTCTACCGAGGCCGGCAAGGATGTGCGCCTGGCGGCGCTCAAGCCCTATGCGGTGATCGGCGAAATGGCGGTGCTCGACGGCGGCATGCGTTCCGCCGACATCTGCGCCATCCGCCGCTCGCGCTTCCTGCGCATCCATCGCGACCAGGCCTTGGCGGCGCTCGAGAGCGAACCGAAGGCGCTGCTGAAACTTGTGGCGGAGATGAGCAAGCGTTTGCGTCATGCCGATCTGGCGCTTGAGGACGCGCAGGTGCTCGATCTCGGCGGCCGGCTTGCGCAGCGCCTGCTCGAGGAAGCCGGCGACGGATCGACCGTCGCGCTCACGCAGACCGAGCTGGCGCGCCGCATCGGCGCCAGCCGCGAAAAGGTGAACCGCAAGCTGCACGAATGGGCCGACGAAGGCTGGATCGCCATGGGCCGCAGCGGCATCAAGCTCACCGCGCGCGACATGCTGAAAGCCTTGATTCAGGAAGCGCGGACCGGCTGATATCGTCGAAACGCCCTGCGCGATGCGGCCCGTGACGCC
>JAFEDV010000272.1 GCA_018241475.1 Pseudomonadota bacterium
GTTGCCAAGGAAAGTGCGGCGTCCAAGCGCTCTCATGGTTCTGCTCTCCACCGCGGCCTAGAAGGCCATGTGGTTTTCGCCGTGGGTGATCTCACCGCCGAGATAGGCCGCACAGGCAAGCACGATCGAGCGCCGCCAATTCTTCAGTATGCGTCCCATGCGTCGCTCCCACATCCTGCCCGTTTGGTTCAGAGCGCTTGAATGCCTGAAACCATCCGGTGACCCTCATGGTTCACCAGCACGAAGCGCACGTGCGCGCCTTCAGCGATCCCGTTCAGCAGTGACGCCGATTGCACTGGAAAGGTCATGGTCATGGCCGGCCAGCGCAGCGCCGCGATCGCCTCGTGCTGGATGGTGATTGTGCCTTGCTGAGCGTTAACAGCGCGCACCACGCCCTGGCCTTCCGCGGATTGCGGCGCCGCCTCCGCCTGGTCGTGGCCAGCATGGGCGAGGGCGGGCGCCGCGGGCGCCGCAGCCAAGGCCGCAGCCAGCGCCGCAACGACCAAATGCAAGTTCACGCCAAATCTCCTTCTAAAGCTCGTTCCGTCAAACGACTTACGCCTACGGCTCCTGTGTCCCTCATCGGAGCGGCGCTTCACGGCCGTTCTCCAGGCGCTCTGCGACCAAGGCGCGCAATCACGATCGCCGGAAGACGCCGACCAATTCCTCGATGACGCGCTCGCGCCGGGCGCCGTCCTTCGAGCCAAGCGCCTCATGTACGCAATGATGCAGATGCTGGCGCAAGAGATCGCCCTCGACCCGGGCGAGTGCAGCGCGCACCGCTTCGATCTGGGTGACGATGTCGATGCAGTAGCGGTCGTCCTCGACCATTTTCGCAACGCCGCGCACCTGACCTTCCGCGCGTTTGAGCGCAGCCAAGCCCTTCTTCTTCGACGCCGGATTCATGATGTTGTCCCAAGGGTTGAAATATACCCCCAGGAGGTATACCTGATGCGCCGGAATTGCAAGGAGTCTTGGCGCCATGGCCGACGAGCACGCCCGTCACGCCGATCATCACAACGCTTCGCCCGCTCCCGCCGAAACCAGCGACCCCGTGTGCGGCATGGCGGTACAACCCGACACTCCCCATCGCCTGACCCATGAAGGGGCTGAAGTTCTGTTCTGCAGTGCGGGCTGCAAGGCGAAGTTCGAGGCCAATCCGGCGCAATACGCGCACCCGGCCAGCGCGGCGCGCAATGAGTCTGCGCCTGCCGGCGTGAAGTGGACGTGCCCGATGCATTCCGAAATCATCCGGGACGCTCCAGGAGCGTGCCCGATTTGCGGCATGGCGCTTGAACCGATGTCGCCGACCGCGGAGGCGGAGAATCCGGAGCTGGCTTTCATGACCCGCCGCTTCTGGGTGGGTGTGGCGCTGTCGGTTCCGCTGCTGGCGCTGGAAATGGGGGCGCATGCGCGCCTCTTGCCGATGGACCTCTACGGCGCGCGCCTGCAATGGCTTGAACTGGCGCTCGCAACCCCAGTGGTGTTGTGGGGCGGCTGGGAGTTTTTCGTGCGCGGCTGGAATTCGCTGCGCACCGGCAATCTCAACATGTTCACGCTGATCGCGCTCGGCGTCGGCGTCGCCTATCTCTACAGCCTGATCGCAACGCTATTGCCTAGCGTCGTGCCCGCGGGCTTCCGACTCAGCAATGGCGAGGCGCCGGTTTATTTCGAAGCCGCGGCGGTGATCACCACGCTCGTGCTGTTGGGCCAAGTGCTCGAACTGCAGGCGCGCTCGCGCACCTCACAAGCAATCAAGGCTCTGCTGAAATTCGCGCCCGACACGGCGCGCCGTGTGAACGCCGACAAGACCGAACAGGACGTTCCGCTCGAGCACGTCCAGGTCGGCTATTTCTTGCGCGTGCGGCCGGGCGAACGCGTGCCCGTTGATGGCGTCGTCACGGAGGGCGCCAGCGCCGTCGATGAATCGATGTTGACCGGCGAAGCGATCCCGGTGGAGAAGGTCGCCGGCGCCCGTGTCTCCGGCGGCACGCTCAACGAACGCGGCAGTTTCATCATGCGCGCCGAACGCGTCGGCGCCGACACGTTGCTTGGCCGTATCGTCGACATGGTCGCGCAAGCACAGCGCTCGCGCGCGCCGATCCAGCGCCTGGCGGACCAAGTGTCGGCCTGGTTCGTCCCCGCCGTGATCGCGGTCGCGCTGGTCGCGGCGCTGATTTGGGCCCTGGTCGGTCCCGAGCCGCGGCTCTCTTACGGGCTGCTGACCGCGGTCGCCGTTCTCATCATTGCCTGCCCTTGCGCGCTGGGCCTCGCCACGCCGATGTCGATCATGGTGGGCGTCGGGCGCGCCGCGCAATCGGGCGTGCTGGTGCGCGATGCGGCGGCGCTCGAGACGCTTGAAAAGATCGATACCGTCATCGTCGACAAGACCGGCACGCTGACCGAAGGCCGGCCGCGTCTTCTCTCTGCGGAAAGTGTCGGCGAGCGTGATTGGAAAAGTGCATTGGCCGCCGCCGCGAGCCTGGAGGCAGGGAGCGAACATCCGCTGGCGGCCGCCATCCTCGATGGCGCCAAGCAGCAAGGCCTGCCGCTTGCGCGGCTCGAGGATTTCTCCGCGGTGGTGGGAAAGGGCGTGCGCGGCGTCCTCGATGGCGCCGAGCATGCGCTCGGCAACGAAGATTTCATGCGCGATCTGGGCGTCGATGTCGCGGCGGTGAGCGAGAGGGTCGAAACACTGCGGCGCGAGAACGGCGCGACGGTCATGTTTCTCGCCGGCAACGCGCGCCTCATGGGCTATGTCGCGGTTGCCGATCCGATAAAGCCATCCGCGGAAGCTGCGGTGAGGGCGCTGCGTGCAGCGGGCGTCAGCGTGATCCTGGCGACCGGCGATGCGCCGGCAACCGCGCGCGCCGTCGGCGAGAAGCTGGGTTTTGCTGCGAGCGAAATCCGCGCCAACGTCAAGCCCGAGGACAAGGCGCAGCTGGTGGCTGAATTGAAGAACAGCGGCCGCCGCGTCGCCATGGCCGGCGACGGCGTCAATGATGCGCCCGCACTTGCCGCCGCCGATGTCGGCATCGCCATGGGCACCGGCGCGGATGTGGCGATGGAGAGCGCCGGCGTTACGCTGGTGAAGGGCGATCTCTCGGGCGTCGCGCGCGCCGTCAGGCTTTCGCAAGCGACGATGCGCAACATCCGCGAGAACCTGTTTCTGTCCTTCGTCTATAACGCGGCGGGCGTTCCGATCGCTGCCGGCGTGCTCTATCCGCTGTTTGGCTGGACGCTCTCGCCGGCGATCGCCAGCGCCGCGATGGCGCTTTCTTCCGTCAGCGTCATCGCCAACGCTTTGCGCCTGTCGCGTGTGAAGCTCTGAACAGGGCGGCGACGCGGGATGTCTTCACGCCGCCGGCGTCGACGATGCACTAACGATGTCTGCTTCAGGTGATGTAGGTCCGGAGGCATGCTACCAATCGCCAAATCGGAAAACTCAGGCCCTCGGTCCAATCTCATCGTCCGCTGCATGACCGCCGACCCACATGGCCAGTGACATGGACATCCGCCGCATCGCCCAGGCGGCGGCGGCCGCACTGGCGCGGCGCGATTTCGCCGCGGCGCTGACCCTCGGGCGGCAGTGGATCGGCCTGCGGCCGTTCGATGTCGGCGCAAACCAGATCGTTGGTCTGGCGGCGCTGGAAACGGGCGAGCTTGCGACGGCGACGGCGCACCTGCAGCGCGCCAGCGCGAGCGCTCCGAACAATGCCGACCTGTGCAACGTGCTGGGCGTGGCGCTGAAGCGGTGTGGCGAAGTCGATCGCGCGCGTGCGGCTTTCAAGCGCGCTGGTGAATTGGGGGCCGGTGAGGCTTGGCGCAACCTCGGCAACCTGGAAAGCGAAGCAGGCGCCGTCGATGCGGCGATCGCCGCCTATCGCGCGGCGCTCCGCGCTAACGAGTCCGACGCCGCTGCGCATGCCTCACTGGCGCAAATGCTGGAGCGGCGGCACGCGCTGGAGGAGGCTCGCGCCCATGCGGTGCGGGCGCTGTCGCTCGATGCGGGCAGCGACCTTGCGCGCCTGGCGCTGGCGCAGCTGGCGCTGCGCGAGAAGAACTTCGCGGAGGCCGAAGCGACGGCCCTGCCGCTGGCGGTCGGCGGCGCCTCGAAGACGAACCGCGCGTTGGCGTGGGGCATCGTGGGCGAGGCGCGAGATCGGCTCGATCGACCGCATGCGGCGTTTTCCGCATTTCGGAATGCAAATGCGCTGCTGAGCGAATTGCACGGGCGGCTGCTGAGCGACTCGCACCTGCCGCATCATCCCGACGGTGTGCGGCGGATGCTGGCGATGCTCGATGCGCCGACGCCGCTCCCGCCTTCCCGGTTCCAGACGCCGGCGCCGATCTTCCTCGTCGGGTTTCCACGCTCGGGAACGACGCTGCTCGATCAAATCCTGTCGTCGCACTCGCGACTCTATTGCATGGAAGAACGGGAGGTGTTCGCGGAGAGCGTCGCCGATCTGGCGGCGGCCGACGCGCCGCCGGCAGATCTCGATATAGAGAAGCGGCGCAGCACCTACTGGGCGCGGGTTACCGAACCGCTGGGCGGCCGCTTGCTCGTCGACAAACTGCCGCTCAACATCGTTTTCTTGCCGCTGATCGCGCGGGTGTTTCCCGACGCCAAGATCATCCTGGCGCTGCGCGATCCCCGCGATGCGGTCCTGTCTTGCTTCCAGCAGCGCTTCGGCATGAACGCGGCGATGGCGCAATTCCTCGATCTGCCGAATGCAGCCTCATACTACGATCTGATGATGTCGCTGATGGAGGCGTGCCGCGCGCGCCTGACGTTGGCGGTGCATCAGGTGCGCTACGAAGATGTGGTGGCCGATCTCGAACGCGAGGCGCGGGCGCTCGCCAGTTTCCTCGAGCTGCCGTTCGAACCGGGAATGCTTGGCTTCCGCGAGACGGCGATAAAGCGCGACATCAACACGCCGAGCGCTCGGCAAGTGATCGAGCCGCTCTACAATCGCTCGATCGGACGCTGGCGGCGGTACGAAGCCGATCTCGCGCCGGTCCTGCCGAATCTGACTGAGTGGGCCCTGCGGTACGGGTATGAGGCTTAGCGGCCGTCAGCCGCCAAGCCGATTGCCTCCTGCAGAGCGGCATCGGCGGTGGCGACGGCGCCGGCTGGGCCCGATCGCAGCACGTGATCTGCCCGCTTCAGCGCGTTGGCGCACTCATACATGCGCTGTCTTTGCGCCTCGCAGATCGCCCCGTTCAGCACCTGCAGCACGCGCAAGCGGTCATCGGTGGAATAGATGCCGAGCAGCTGAACGCGCAGGCGGCGCAGCAGCGCGCTCACCGTCGGGGGGGCGCCGCTTTCATCCCGCCGCCGGCGATCCATTAATCGCTTCGGACCCGGCCGCTTGCGGCGGTCGGGGCCAATGTAGCCGCCGATTTCGACCCATTTGTCGGCCATGCAGGCAAGGCTAGACCCGCAAGGCTAACGGCTTGTTAGCGAAACGGCGCCGGAAGGCTATCGCTTTCGGATTAGCCCTTCCTGGGCGGTCGACGCCACGAGCACGCCGTCCTCGCGATAGATGGCGCCGCGATTGAAGCCGCGCGCACCGGATGCGGAGGGGCTATCCTGCACGTAGAGGTGCCAGCGCGAATAGTCCGTGGGGCGGTGAAACCAGATGATGTGGTCGAGGCTCGCTGTCTGCACGCCGGACTGCCAGCTGACCCCGTGCGGGCGCATCGCGGTGCCGAGCAGCGAATAGTCGGAGGAGTAGGCGAGAAGGCATTGGTTGAGCGCCACGTCGTCGCCCGGATTACCGCGGACGCGCAGCCACACTTGCTGATGCGGCGGCTTCACCGTCGGCTTCGACACATCGATCGGATCGATCGCCAGCATCTCGAACGGCAGCTCGCGCAGCCAGCGCGTATTCTCCTCGGGCTGGTTCTTGATCCAGGCGTCGACCTGTTTGGAGACGGTCTCGGGCGGGATGGTCTTGGGCATCTCGCTTTGATGCTCGTACCCCTGCTCCGGCACCTGGAAGGAGCAGGCCATGTTGAAGATTTGCTCGCCGTGCTGGATGGCGATGACGCGGCGGGTGGCGAAGCTCTTGCCGTCGCGTGAGCGCTCGACCTGATAGAGCACCGGGACGGCTGGGTCGCCGGGTCGTATGAAATAGCTTTGCAGAGAATGACAGACGCGGCCCTCGGCCGTCCGGTACGCGGCCGACAAGGCCTGCGCCACCACCTGGCCGCCGAAAATGCGCTGTCGCTCTTCCGCCGGCGAGACGCCGCGGAAGATGTTCACTTCGATCGGCTCGAGCGTGAGCAGGCTGACCAGATCGTCCATCGAGGGCATGGGAGGCTTTCGTGCGCTGAAGCGAGGCGCTCCGCTTATGGCGCAGGACCGCGCCGCACAAGCTTCAGATTGTCAGAGCAGAAGATCGCCCGGTGCGTCACACCAGGGCATGGCCCTGGCGCGGGCCGGACGCGCAGCGCCTTGCGCCATCAGCAATTCGCCGAGATCGCGGCCATCGAGAGTAACGAACGCCAGCGCTTGGCCTGCCGAATCGTAGCGGCCGGTGGGGGTGACCGTGAGGATGCGGGCGCGCCCAACAAGCTGTTCGGCGGCGGCTGTCGCGCGCGCGCCTTCGTCGCGTTCCGATGCGCAGGTCGACCGGTCGCCGGGGTCGGCCGCCACGGTGTTTTCGAGGCGATAACGAACGCCGGCGGCGGTGTCGAAGAGGGTGTCGCCGTCGATCACCCGCATCGCGACAATCGAGCGTCCGCCCGTGGAGGCGCGCGCTGCTGCTTCGGGAGCGGCGCGCGCGGGCAAGTCGGCGCACAACACGGCGATCGCGCCGAGAAGAGCGAGTGCGGCTGAAAGCCTGGCCGCGACGACAAAGGGTTTGCCAAGCGCCATGCAGAGACAAAAACGCAAACAGCGATTGCCAAACAGTGAATTTGGCAGCGCTGCTCACATTATTCAGGGGACGTACGAACACTTTCGAGTGATGGCGTGTCCGACTTGCGCCGCTCGACCCTCAGGCGCTCTTGGCGGCGGCCTCGTCGCCTTCGGCGCTGTCGAAGTGGCGCTCGATCAAAGCGATGGTGCCGCTGAGCTGCTCCAGAGTGCGGACGTTGCGCTGTTCGACGCCGAGGATGCGGTCCTCGATGCGAGCTCGCAACTCGGCGAAGGCCACGCCGATGTCGTACCGCTCAAGCTCCGCAAGCCTTTGCTCGATGGCCATGAAGGGCGCCGCGAGATCAGGGGCGGCGTCCTCGATGAGGGCAAGACGCCTTTCGTTTTCCGCGACGAACTGGGCGATGTCATTGCGCAGGCGATGCAGTGACTCGGCCTGCCGCTCCTCCAAGTCGGCGACGCGGGCCTGGACGGCGGCCAGCGTTTCGCTTGGGTCGTCCGCTGGTGGGACGCTTGCCAGTTGGCTGAGGCGCAGATCGGCGAGCGCCAGTTCGAGGCTGTGAATTCGCCCGGGATCGACGGCTGGAAGAAGTTGGGCGATCTCACCGCGCAGTCGCTGCAAAGCGTCGGTTTGGCGTTTATCTATGTCGGCGAGCTGCGCCTGGACGGCGGCGATCGCCGCAGCCGCCTCACGGGCGGGCGCGGCCTTAGCAAACTCGCTGACAGAAAGTTCGAGGCGCTGAATGCGCTCGGCTTCGCCAGACGGAACCTGAGCAGCGACCGCCTCGACGCGCTTGTGCAGCATCTCGATTGCGCCGGCGGCATCGGCATCGGAGCGCTCCAGCCGGACCACGCGATCGGTCATGTCGCGGTCAGCGGCCTGGATGTGGAGAACGCGTTTACGCAGTGAGGCGACCTCATCGGCGGTCGCCGAGACCACAGTTGCAAGCGGGCCGTCGTTGGCGAGCGTTGCGTCCACTGCGTCAAGCCGTGCCTGTGCATTGGCCTGCTGACCGCGCAGCGCCGCCATTTGCTCTTCCACGCGCAACCGCATGTCTTCGATGGCCGAGCGAGCTGTAGCCGCGATCTCATCGGCCGCGCGCCGCGCATGCGAATCGCCGGCGGTGCGGTCCTTGGCTTGCTTCTCCAATGCAGCGAGGGTGCAGGCTTCTACGCGATTGATTTCGGCGCTCAAGGTGCGTCGGACATGAGTAATGTCCTGTTCGAGTTCGGACGCGCGCGCAGCGGCGGCATCGATTTGCTCGGAGACGGTCGTGTCGATGTCGTCTATTGCGTCGCGGAGCGAAACGCTGGCGGCAGCGATGCGGCGCTCTAGCGCCTCGCGCTCCGCCTTCGCCTCATTCGAAACTGCCGCGATTTTCGCGTCGACGGCGGCGGCGCGAGCAGCGGCCTCGATCTGGCGTTCGTTCAGGGCGGCGGTTTGGGCCGAAATGTCGGCGCGCAACGCCTCGATCGCCACGCGGCTGCTTTCGCCCGTGCGCACGATATCGGCGGCCAGCACGGCGTCGGCGCGGCGGAGTGTCAGCGCGGTTTCCTCGAGCGCCGACTGTGCGCCGTCCTCGACGTCGGCGATTTGTGCGCGCACATGCTCGGCGTAACGCTCGGATTGACGTTCGCCGGTCGCGATGCGCTCGGAGAGGGCGGCGATGCGCTCGCCGCTTTCCGCGAAGGCCGCACGCATGCGGTGCTTCGTTTCCGCTGCGCTTTCGGTGAGGCGGTTGTCGATCGATTGCCGCAGCGCGCGCATTTCCGCGATCAGCTGCGCGGCGGCCGCATCGGCTTGCGCAGCCGCTTCGTCGGCGGCCACCCGCACGTGGTCGAGGCCTGCGCGAAGTTGGGCCCTTGTTTCACGTGACAGGGCCTCCAGGTCTTGGGCCGCCGAGACGCGGTACGCTTGCTGGGTCGCCGAGAGCTGGACGGCGGCGCGTTCAGCGCCCCGAGCGACGGCTTCGATCTCCTCTAGCCGCCGCTCGAGCTCGCCACAGGCGTCCGCCAAGGTGGCGTGCGCGGCCGCGTTGCTGTGCTGCGCGGCGTTGCCGATGTCCTGGAAAGCGGCAAGACCGTCACGCAGATCGGCCAGATCGCTGTGCAGACCCTGCAATTGCTCGCCGAGATCGTGGGCGCTGTGGCCCGTGGCCGTCTCTAGCTCGCCGACGCGGTCGGCGAGATCGCTCAAGGCGGCGTCGAGCGCGCCGAGCGCGCCGTCGAGATTCGTCACGGACGATCCAAGGCTGCGCTCCAAAGCTTTGATTCGATGCCGGGCGGCGAAGCTCTTGCCGGCCGGCGCCTCGGCTGCCTCGGCGGAGGCGCCATCTGGATCGCGAAGCTGCTCGGCGAGGGCATTTTGCAGCACAACGTCGGTAAGGTAGTCGGCGAGCGGAATGCCGCGGCGCGCGGCCTCCCTCACCGCACGGTCGCGCGCGGTGGGATCGACGCCCTTCAAAACCCACGAACTGTCGTTCATCCGAGCCTCGGCCTTATCGGCTTCGATCTGAGATGACGGATCGTGCTTAAGGTCGCGTAAAATCGAGGATTTTAGCCGTTCGTTAGGGTGTAGGAACCGCACTCGCGCAGCCGCTTGCGAAGCGCCATGCGCTCGTCTTGGTCAAAAAAAGATACAGCGGCGAAGTTTTTGCCGGACCGGGCCTTCGGCCGGGCGCAAATCGTGCCATCCTCAGTTCCACCATACACAAGCCGGATTCATGAGGGATCGTTCACAATCAAGCGGCGCTGCGCGGCCGAAATGACTATGTAGGCCGAGACGGGGCGCGGACGGAGGTACGATGTCTGAAGATCTTTTTCGCAGCTACGCGCGTTCGTTCGAACAGCGTCGTGAAGCGGAAATGTCGGTTCAGGACTTCCTGACGCTCTGCCGCGACGATCCGATGGCGTATGCGACGTCGCACGAGCGACTCCTGGCGGCGATCGGCGAGCCAAAGATGGTCGACACATCCAAGGACGCGCGCCTCGGCCGCATTTTTATGAACCGCACCGTGCGCTTCTATCCGGCGTTTGCCGAATTCTATGGCATGGAAGAGACGATCGAACGGATCGTCGCCTTTTTCCGTCACGCCGCCCAGGGCCTGGAGGAGCGCAAGCAGATTCTCTATCTGCTCGGCCCGGTTGGCGGCGGCAAATCCTCGCTGGCTGAGCGGCTGAAGGCGCTCATGGAGGAAAGGCCGATCTATGTGCTGAAAGCGGGCGATGCCGTGAGCCCGGTGTTCGAGCATCCGCTCGGACTGTTCGATCCCGAGGTCTGGGGCCGCAAGCTCGAAGACGAATACGGGATCCCTGAGCGGCGGTTGACCGGGCTGATGAGCCCTTGGTGCATCAAGCGGTTGGACGAGTTCGGCGGCGACATCACCAAGTTCCGCGTCGCCAAGATGATGCCGTCGCGGCTGCGGCAGATCGCCATCGCCAAGACCGAGCCGGGCGACGAGAACAACCAGGACGTCAGTTCGCTCGTCGGCAAAGTCGATATCCGCAAGCTCGAGCTGCACGCCCAGAACGACCCCGACGCCTATTCCTACTCGGGCGGCCTCAACCGGGCCAATCAGGGGATGCTCGAATTCGTCGAGATGTTCAAAGCGCCCATCAAGATGCTGCATCCGCTGCTCACGGCGACCCAGGAGGGCAACTACGTCGGCACGGAAAACATCGGCGCGATCCCGTTCCACGGCGTGATCATGGCGCACTCGAACGAAGCGGAGTGGCAGTCGTTCAAGAACAACAAGAACAACGAAGCTTTCATCGACCGCATCTTCGTGATCAAGGTGCCGTACTGCCTGCGCGTCGACGAAGAGCGCAAGATCTACGAGAAGTTGATCAGAGGCTCCGAGCTTGCCGAAGCGCCGTGCGCTCCGGGCACGCTCGAGATGCTGGCGCGCTTCTCGGTGCTGTCGCGCTTGAAGGAGCACGAGAACTCCAACGTCTTCGCCAAAATGCGCGTCTACAACGGCGAGAGCCTCAAGGAAGTCGATCCGAAAGCGCGCACGATGCAGGAATACAAGGACGCAGCCGGGGTCGACGAGGGCATGGATGGCATCTCGACGCGCTTTGCCTTCAAGGTCATGGCCGCCACCTTCAATCACGATACCCAGGAAGTGGCCGCAGATCCGGTGCACTTGATGTACGTGCTGGAGCAGAACATCCGCCGCGAGCAATTCCCGCAGGAGCAGGAAAACAAGCTCTTGGAGTTTGTGAAGGCCGAACTCGCGCCGCGCTACGCGGAATTCATCGGCAATGAAATCCAGAAGGCCTATCTCGAGAGCTACCACGATTTCGGCCAGAACCTGTTCGATCGCTATGTCGATTACGCCGACGCATGGATCGAAGACATCGACTACAAGGACCCGGACACCGGGCAATTGCTCAACCGCGAGCTGCTCAATCAGGAGCTCTCGAAGATCGAAAAGCCGGCCGGCATCGCCAACCCCAAGGATTTCCGCAACGAAGTCGTGAAATTCACGCTCCGTGCGCGCGCGGGGCATGGCGGCAAGAATCCATCATGGACCTCGTACGAGAAGATCCGCGAAGTGATCGAGCGGCGCATGTTCAGCCAGGTCGAGGACCTGCTGCCGGTCATCAGCTTCGGCTCGAAGAAGGACGGTGAAACCGAGAAGAAGCACGAGGAGTTCGTGCTGCGCATGGTCGAGCGCGGCTACACCGAGCGGCAGGTTCGCCGGCTGGTCGAGTGGTACATGCGCGTGAAGCAAGCCGGCTGAGCCGATAGGAACA
>JAFEDV010000273.1 GCA_018241475.1 Pseudomonadota bacterium
AGCTATCGGGCCGTTTCAGGCAGCGGCGTGAACTCCCTGTCGTCGCCCACCGGCAGCTTCATGCGTTGTTGGCGCCAGTCCTCCGCCGCCTGTTCAAGCCGCGCCTTAGATGACGACACGAAATTCCATAGCAGGAACCGCTCGCCCAGAGGTTCGCCGCCCAGCGCCATCACCGTCGAAGGCGTGCGCGCCGCCACATCGACGGCGCCGCGACCGTTGAGCACGGCCATCTGACCGGCGTGGAGCTGCGTTCCGGCAACTTCAAGTTCGCCGCTCGCGCAATAGATCGCGCGCTCGGCGTACGCGGGCGTCACCGCGCGCCGCGCGCCCCCATCCATCTCCCAGTGCTGGTAGAACATCGGCGAGTGTGTGCGTACCGACGCCTTCATGCCGTCGGCCTCGCCCGCGATCAGCCGGCCGTGGACGCCGCCTTCGCGCCACTCGGGTAAATCCGCACCTTCATGATGATGGAAGCCCGGCTCGCTCTCCTCGTCGGCCGTGGGAAGCGCCACCCAGGCCTGAATGCCGTGCATCGAAGCGCCGTGGGCGCGGGCGTATTCGAGCCGTTCGCTATGGGTGATGCCGCGCCCCGCAACCATCCAATTGACCTCGCCGGGCCGGATTTCCTGGTGAAAGCCCAAACTGTCGCGGTGGGTGATTTGCCCCGCGTAGAGATAGGTCACCGTCGAGAGCCCGATGTGCGGATGTGGCCGCACATCGAGCTCCCGCGGAATCCCAGGCGCAAGTTCGAGCGGTCCCATGTGATCGAAGAAAATGAATGGGCCCACCATGCGCCGCGCCTGAAATGGCAGCACGCGCCCGACGAGGAAGCCGCCGCCAAGGTCGCGCGTACGCCTGTCGATGATGCGTTCAATGGACATGACGGCTCTCCTCGCGGCAGTGGCGGCGCCGATGAATTCCAGTGCTCACATGCATGAAGTCGGGACCGGTCGCCCCCGATCATCATGCCCCCCGAGAACAATTGCGCGCCCCCCGCGGTCGAGCGACGCGTTAGCGCTTCGCCAGCAGGTCGCGAATTTCAGTCAGCAGCTTCACGTCGGCCGGCGGTTCGGCGGGTGCGGCGGGGGCTGCTTCTTCCTGCCGCTTCATCGTGTTCATGGCCTTGATGATGAAGAAGAGGACGAAGGCGATGATGACGAACTTGATCGCGGCGTTGATGAACTTGCCGTAGCTGATGGCTGTCTCTGGGGTTGCGGCCATATAGCCGGCTTGGCCCGCAGTTCCGACTGCGGCGGTCGCGGGGTGAAGGACGAGTTTGAGGCTGCTGAAATCGATGCCGGCCAGCATCAGGCCTATGGGCGGCATGATGATATCGTCGACCAAAGATGAGACGATCGCTCCAAACGCTGCACCGATGATGACGCCGACGGCGAGATCGACGACGCTGCCTTTGAGTGCGAACTCACGGAATTCCTTCAGCATGGACATCAATCGTCTCCGCCATATTGATTGCGACGCCATGTTTGCCACGGATATGTGAGCCCCGCTAGCTGGGGAGCCCCCTCGGCGGCCGTTCGCGCGACGACGGGATTTGTTCCGGCTGCGCTTCCATCGTTTGTCCACCGGTTACGAGGTCATGGGGGGTCGCGCGCGGCGCATGCGCCCGGATCAGTCGCTGGTCGGTGAAATTTGCCGCGGAAAGGCGTCTTCATTCCTGCGCGCTGTCAATCCCGGCCATCCGGGCTTGATGACAATGTGTATGCCGATAGCCCGGGCCGCCAATTCTAGAAGTGCGCCTGCGCGGCGCGCAGGCGCGCCTCGTCCATCGCAAGCTGGTGA
>JAFEDV010000274.1 GCA_018241475.1 Pseudomonadota bacterium
CCGCGTGCAGCCCGAAAAACAGGCCGCCGTAGGTGGCGCGGAATTCAGCGAAGCCGCCGCCCCGCTCATCAGGTTGCAATCGCACCAGCCTCTGCGCCCAGCGCGGATCGATAAGGCCGCGCGCGCCGAGCAAGGCGCCGAAGCCAAGCGCCAGCGCGCTCAGGCACCAAGCCGCGAGCGCAAGGCTCAGTCCTTCCTTGATCATCAGCGCTTACCCGGAAGACCCTAGCGCTCGTTCTTCACGCGGCGGCCAGTCCAGCCGTACTTGGCGAGTTCATTGAGCGCAATGGCGCGTGCATGCACTTCATCCGGTCCATCGGCCAGCCGCAGCGTGCGGATGCCGGCGTAGGACTTGGCGAGCCCGAAATCCTGGCAGACGCCGGCGCCGCCGTGCGCCTGAATGGCGTCATCGATGATCTTCAGCGCCATGCGCGGCGCCGCGAGCTTGATCATGGCGATCTCGTTCTTGGCGACCTTGTTGCCGGCGACGTCCATCATATAGGCCGCCTTCAGGCAGAGCAGCCTGCACATGTCGATCTCGGTGCGCGCATCGGCGATGCGCTGCTCCCAGATGGAATGTTCGGCGATGGTCTTGCCGAAGGCGACGCGCGTGGTGATGCGCTTGCAAAGCGCCGCAAGCGCCGCTTCCGCCGCGCCGATGGTGCGCATGCAATGGTGGATGCGGCCCGGGCCGAGCCTTCCCTGGGCGATTTCGAAGCCGCGGCCTTCGCCGAGGACGAGGTTGTCGACCGGCACGCGCACGTCCTTCAGTTCGATTTCCATATGGCCGTGCGGGGCATCGTCATATCCGAACACGGTGAGCGGGCGCAGTATGTTCACGCCCTTCGCATCGAGCGGCACCAGGATTTGGCTCTGCTGGCTGTGCTTGGGGTTTTCCGGATTGGTCTTGCCCATCAGGATGGCGACCTTGCAGCGCGGGTCGCCGGCGCCGGACGACCACCACTTGCGGCCGTTGATGACGTAGTCGTTGCCGTCGCGCTTGATCTCGCACTGGATATTGGTGGCGTCGGATGATGCGACCGCTGGCTCGGTCATCAGGAACGCGGAGCGGATTTCGCCATTCATCAGCGGCCTGAGCCACTTATCCTTCTGCGCCGCAGTGCCGTAGCGTTCGAGCACTTCCATGTTGCCGGTGTCGGGCGCCGAACAGTTGAAGCATTCCGACGCGAAGCCGACGCGGCCCATGATCTCCGCCAACGGCGCGTACTCGAGATTGGTGAGCTGTTCGCCCTCGAACACGAAGGTGTCATCGACCTTGGGGTGGCCGCTCGACGGCGGCATGAAGAAGTTCCAAAGGCCCTGGGCCTTGGCTTTCTTCTTCAACTCCTCGACCACCTGAATCACCTTCCAGCGGCCGCCGTCCTTCTGTGGCGCCTCGTAGGTCGGCACGGCCGGGACGATATGATCGTCCATGAACAGCTGGACGCGGTCGATCCATGCTTTCGCCTTCGGTGAATGTTCGAAATACATGTTGATCTCCCGGCGGGCTGGCGAGGCTGAGGCGCGCACGCTAAAGCGCCCTCGTTTCGGGGGCAATCCGCATGCAGCTTGCCGCTAGGGTATTGGAGAACGAGTTCGTGCGGCTCGAGCCGTACGAGGAGCGGCATTACGAAGGCTTGAAGGCCGCCGCCGCCGATCCCACGATCTGGACGCTGCAGCCGTTCAACATCGACAGAGGCTTCGACGCCTATTTCGCCTGGATTCGCGAGGAGCAGGCGCAGGGCCGCTGGATGCCCCACGCGGTGATCGAACCGGGCGGGCGCATCGTTGGGCAATCCTGCTACCTGAACATCCGGCCGGAACATGATGGCGTCGAAATCGGCGGCACCTGGTACGTGACCGAGGCGCGCGGGACGGCGATCAATCCGGCGGCGAAGCTCTTGCTGTTCGGCCATGCCTTCGACAGCGGCGCCGAGCGGGTCGACCAGAAGACCGACGCCATCAACGCCCGCTCCCGCCGCGCCATGGAGAAGATGGGCGCGAAGTTCGAAGGCTTGCACCGGCACGCAATGCGCCGGTCCGATGGCACGTGGCGCGACAATGCGTGGTACTCGGTTTTGCGCGAGGAATGGCCCGGCGTGAAAGCGGGGCTGGAAGCGCGGTTGGCGAGACGGACCTAAGTTAGGCGATGGACAAGTTCGATTTTGTTCTGATTCTGCTCTCCTTCGTGTTCGCGATGGCGATGGCGCACCTGCTCGCGGGCGTCGGCGCGCTCGTCTCGGCGCGCGAACGCGTGCGCTTTTCGCCGCTCTTGACCCTCGCGATCTTGAACGCGCTGCTGCAGGTATTCGTCGATTGGCTCGCTTTGTGGGATCTTCGCAGCCTGTCGCAATGGGATCTGCTGACCATCGCCGTCATCTTCATCTATCCTATCGTAATCTACTTTCTTTGCGTCGCGGCCGTGCCGGAGCCGTTGCACGAGCAGCCAATCGACATGGAAGCGTTCTATTGGAAGACGCGTCGGCTGTTTTATGGCCTGTTCTCTCTGCTGCTGCTCATCTTCATGGGCGGCTCATGGGTTCTGTTGCGCACATCGGCTCCGGAACTCGCGCTGCAGCAATGCCTCAGCAATCTGCCGTTCTTGCTGCTGTGCCTGCTCGCGCTTTTCGTGCCGGCGCGCTGGGCGCAATGGACAGCAGGGTCAGGCGTTTTTCTGCTCACAGTAGGCTGGTCGATCCTATTCACAGGCACGATCCGTTAGCGCGCGCTACCAATAGCGTTGCGGGAGCGTATCGAAGGGCGTGTCGCGACCTTCCTTCGATCATTGCGCTTCCGCGCGGCAATTTCTGCCGGGCAATTAATACTCCGGCAACCGCGCGCCGCGTGACATGGTGGTCCGCAGATTCGGGACCTTCATGCCCTTCTTCACGCATGCGCTTCTCTATATCGCCTACGCGCTGATTTCGCTGACGGTGGGGCTGGCCCTCAACCAGATCGGCGGCCAGGACCCAGCGGCCGCGTTCATGGGCGGCCTAGGATTGTTCTCCGCGTGCGCAGTGACGCACGCGGGCCTGTCGGCAAGCTTCGCGGCAGGCCGCATCGGCGGCGCCGAAAAGCGCATCAAGGGCGACATGGAACGATTGCGTTCGGCGCACCGCGAAGTGACCGCCGACATCGATGCGATGCAGACGCGGCTGGATCAGCTGGAGACCGCGATTGCCTTCGGCACGCCCGCGCCGCAGCAGATCGAGGCGCCGCACGGCGGCGGCGTCGAACTCAAGCTGATCGAGCAGATCGTCGATAGGCTGGGCGCAGCCGTCGATGCGCGCATCCACAACATCCAAGCCGCGCCGAACGTGACGCCGATGACGCCGCTCACCCGCGGGCCGATGGATCTGGTGCGCGAGGCGTTGCTGGAAAACCGCGTCGAGCTGCACCTGCAGCCGATCGTGCAGCTGCCGCAGCGAAAGACCGCGTTCTACGAGGGCTTCACGCGCCTCAAGGACGCAAGCGGCCGGCTCATCCTGCCGCAGGAATTCATTCCCGCCGCCGAGCAGGCGGGCCTCATGTCCACCATCGACAACGTGCTGCTGTTCCGCTGCGTGCAGATCGTGCGCAAGCTGATGAAGCAGGACCGGCGTATCGGCATCTTCTGCAACCTGTCTCCGACAGCTTTGGCGGATGAGCACTTCTTCCCGCAATTCGTCGAGTTCATGCGTGAGAACCGCGACCTCGCCGGCAGCGTGATCTTCGAAATTCCGCAAGCGGCGTACGACAACCGCACCTCCACCGAGGCGCGCGCCATGGCGAAGCTGGTGGACCTGGGCTTCCGCTTCTCGATTGACAAGGTGACGACGGCCGAGATCGACCTTCCCGATCTCGAGCGCTCCGGCGTGCGCTACGCAAAAATTGCAGCAAGAACGCTGGTCGAGCAGATCGTGCGCGGCGGCATCCGCCCGCGCTCGGCGATCACCCGCGAAATCGCGGCGGCGGACATTTCGGCGGTATTCCAGCGCTACGGCGTCGACCTCATCGCCGAGCGCATCGAAAGCGAGGATACGGTGCTCGAAGTGCTCGACCTCGATGTCCCGTACGGCCAGGGCCACCTCTTCGGCGCGCCCCGAGCCATCAAGGAAAGCCTGATGGAAGAGACCGCGCCGCCGCGCGACTTCCTGATGCGACAAGGAAGAGTCGCCTGACGCTCACCCATGGCCGGATGCGCGCAGCGCGGGCGGTCCGGCGCCGATAATCGCGACTCTATCGCGGCGTCGCGCCGTCAAGTGTGAACATTTGCATCCAGATGGGTTGATGGGCCCCGGACTTTCGCTGCGCGGAATCCGCCGATTGGTGGAAGGCGAGGCCACAGACGGCTAAGCTCAGCCACATGAAATGGGAAGAGTTCGTCGCGATTGCGCTTGAATTGCCGGAGGTGGAGGAAAGCGCCTCCTACGGCCGCCCCGCCGTCAAAGTGCGCGGCAAGTTCATGGCGGGGTACAACCCAAACGAAAATGCCTTCGTGTTGCGCCTGGCGAGCGTCGAAGAGCAGGACTTTCTGATCGAGATGGCGCCGCAAATCTACTATATCACCAGCCACTACAAGGGTTATCCGGCGATCCTGGCGCGACCCGGCAAAATGACCAAAAAGGAAGCGCGCGGCCGACTAGCGCTAGCTTGGCGCAAGCAGGCGCCGAAGGCGCTGGTGAAGAAGTCCGACGCGGGATGACGCGCATCGTCGCCATCACCGGCGGCTCCGGCGCCGGCAAGACCGCCATCGCACAGGCGCTGGCGCGCCGGCTCGCGCGAGGCGCCGTGGTGATCGCCGAGGACGACTATTATCGTTGCGCCACGACCATTCGCGATTTTGACGCCGCCGCCTACAATTTCGACGCGCCTGAGGCGAAGGATCACGCACTTCTCCGCGCACACCTTGCGCTGGCGCGAAGCGGCGGGCCCTTCGACAAGCCGATCTACGATCTCGTCACCCACACCCGCACGCCACGCGCAGAGCGCATCGCGCGGGCCGACACGGTGATCGTCGAAGGCATCCACCTGCTCACGACGCCAGAGCTGCGTGCGCTGTTCGACTTAGGGGTCTTTGTGGAAGCCGACGAGGCGCTCCGCCTCGGCCGCCGCATGATCCGCGATGTCGAGGAACGCGGCCGGACGCCGCGCTCAGTGATGACGCAGTTCTTCGCCACCGTGCGGCCGATGCATGAGACGCATGTGGCTCCTCAACGCGCGTTTGCGGACGTGGTGATCGTTTCGCACGCGACCGACGGCGCCGACGCGGCGAACGAGGCCGCCGCGCACATTGTCGAAAGGATGAGCGCCAAGCCATGAAACTGCTCGATCGCCTGGAAGACATCGCCGATCGCTACGACGCCGTGTTCTGCGATGTATGGGGCGTTGTGCACAACGGCCGTACGCCATTCACAGCGGCCTGCGATGCGCTCACGCGCTTTCGCGCCGCCGG
>JAFEDV010000275.1 GCA_018241475.1 Pseudomonadota bacterium
AGCCGGTCACGCCTAGAATTGAAATTGTGCGCCCGATCACGAACGTGACTCCAGAAGTGAGGTCACGCCTGGCCACAGGGAAACGACGGCGCCGGTCAGCAGCGTAGCGGCCATCAGGCCGTCAATACGGTCGAGCAACCCGCCGTGGCCGGGAATGATCTTGCTTGCGTCTTTCACGCCGAAACGCCGCTTCAGGAACGCCTCGAACACATCGCCCATAAGTCCGGTAAACGCGAGAACCGCGCCGATCAGCGACCATATGCCGGTCGCGCCCCCAGGGGCGCCAAACACGACGCCGCATGCGCCTCCCCCGATCGCACCGGCAACAACGCCGCTGATGATCCCGGACCAGGTCTTGTTCGGCGAAAGACCGCTGGAGACCTTGGGACCGCCGATTAACTTGCCGCCGAAATAGGCAAAAATGTCAGCGGCCCAGATGACCGTGAAGAGGACCAGCACGATAGCGAGCCCCTCCGGTTGCCGACGCAGCCAGACAAACACCGCGCACGGCAAGCCGATATAGAGTGTTCCGCCCGCTGTCTCGACGATGCCCGCAAGCGAGCGCCGACGCGTGGCCGAAAGCAGTGCGCTGCCGGCCATCCAGGCGGCGCCGTAGCCGAGCAATCCCCAGCTGGCGAACATGACGGCGCCCAGTGCGCCGGCGAACGTGAACATGAACGCCTGCGTTGCCGCCTCCGGCTCGCTCATGCGCGCCCATTCGTAGCTCATGACCGCGACCGCGGCGCCGCACGCGCCTGCGATCCAGGCGCCGCCAAACCAAGCCGCGGCAACGCCGCCGATCGCCAACACCAGGCTCGACGCGATGCGCGGCCCGAGATCGGACCAGTCGCCGCGCCCGGCGCCCGCGCCGGCGGCTTCAGCTTGCAGGATCGGAACCCCCGTACCGGCGCTCGCGGCGGCCATAGACCTCAATCGCCGCCTGGAGCGCATTCTTGTCGAAGTCGGGCCAAAGGCGGTCGACGAAGACGAGCTCGGCATATGCGGCCTGCCATAGCATGAAGTTCGAGAGACGCGATTCACCGGAAGTTCGCACCAGCAGATCCGGCGGCGGCAGTTCCGCGGTGTCGAGGTAGCGCGCGAACGATTGCGCAGTGATGTCTTCGGGGACGATCTTGCCGGCTTTGACCTCTTCCGCCGCGCGACGCGCGGCGCGCGCGATTTCATCCTGACCGCCATAATTGAAGGCGATGGTGAGATTGAGCTTGTCGTTGGCGCGCGTCCGGCTCTCGGCGCGATCTATGATCTCCAGGATGTCCTTCTGAAGGTTCGCGCGGTCGCCGATGACGCGCACGCGGACGCCCTCACGCGCCAGGCGGTCAAGATCGCGCACGACGTAGAGGCGCAAGAGATCGAAGAGCGCGTTCACCTCTTCGACGGGCCTGCGCCAATTCTCGGTCGAGAAACCAAACACGGTTAGATAGCCCACGCCGAGTTCGCCGGCCGCCTCCACAGTTCGGCGCAGCGCCTCCACCCCTTCGGCGTGTCCGAAGGTGCGCGGCCGCGCGCGCTGGCGCGCCCAGCGGCCGTTGCCGTCCATGATGATGGCGATGTGGCGGGGAGTCGCCGCCGTCGCATGGGTGGGAGAAGGCTGAGCCATAGTCAGTAGTCAGTTAGTCAGTAGTCAGTAGCCAAGTCAGCCCTCTCCTACTGACTACTCACTACTGACCACTGACTAAACCTGCATGATCTCCTCTTCCTTGTGCCGGAGGGCGTCGTCGATCTTCTTGATGTGTTCGTCGGTGGTCTTTTGCACTTCGCCGCCGTGACGCTTGTGCTCGTCCTCGCTGATGACGTGCTCCTTTTCGAGCTTCTTCAAATGGTCCATCGCATCCCGGCGGACGTTGCGGACAGCCACACGCGCGCTTTCGGCGTATTTGGCGGCGACCTTGGAAAGTTCGGTGCGGCGCTCGCCGGTGAGCGGCGGGACCGGGATGCGCAGCGTTTGGCCGTCGATGATGGGATTGAGGCCGAGATTGGCGGCGCGGATCGCCTTGTCCACCGCCTGCACGACCGACTTGTCCCAGACTTGCACCGAGATCATGCGCGGCTCCGGCACGGTCACGCCCGCCACCTGGTTCAGCGGCGAGACCGCGCCGTACGCCTCGACATGCACCGGATCGAGTATCGTCGCCGATGCGCGCCCGGTGCGAAGGCCGCCAAATTCGTGCATGAGCGCGTTGAGCGCGCCGTCCATGCGCTTCTTGTAGTCCTCGAGCTTGAAAGGTGCGGGAGCGGCCATGAGCGCCTCGTGCTAATCGCTGATGGTTGTGCAAACGCCGCGGCCAGCCAGCACGTCGGCCAGGCTGCCGCGCTTGTGAATAGAGAACACGACGATGGGTATGCCGTTGTCGCGCATCAAGGCGATGGCGGAGGCGTCCATGACTTTGAGATCGCGCGCCAGCACTTCGTGATACGACAGTTTGTCGTAGCGCGTCGCGTTCTTGTCCACCTTTGGATCGGCGGTGTAGACGCCGTCGACTTGCGTGCCTTTCAAGAGCGCGTCGCAGCCCATTTCGGCGGCGCGCAGCGCAGCCGCGGTATCGGTTGTAAAGAATGGATTGCCGGTGCCCGCCGCGAAGATGACGATACGGCCCTTCTCCATGTGCCGCATGGCGCGGCGGCGGATGTAGGGCTCGCACACCGTCACCATCGGAATGGCCGAAAGCACGCGAGCGTAACCGCCCAGCGATTCGATCGCATTCTGCATGGCGAGCGCGTTCATCACCGTCGCCAGCATGCCCATGTAGTCGGCGCTCGCGCGCTCCATCCCCTTGGCGGCGCCCGCCATGCCGCGGAAGATGTTGCCCCCGCCGATGACAAGGCAAATCTCGGCGCCCACGTTGCGCGCATCGAGCACCTCTTGGGCAAAGCGCTCGCAGGTAGCTTGGTCGATGCCGTATTGGCCCTCGCCCATCAAAGCTTCGCCGGAAATCTTGAGGAGCACGCGCTTGTATTTGCGCGCGGCGACAGGTTCGGGCTTGGCTTCGGCTAGGCTCATGAGTTGCGTGTCCGGGCGCAGCGGTCGCAGCCACCATAACGCCACCGCCGCCGTTGGCGCAAAGCCTAACGGCGGCGGTTCCGGGTCGTTTTCACGAGCTCTTTGTCATCGCCGCGACCTCCGCCGCGAAGTCGCCGGTGCGCTTCTCGACCCCCTCGCCCACCGCAAAGCGCACGAAGGAGGCGATCTTTACCGGCGCGCCGACGGCTTTCTCGGTTTCCTTCACCGTCGCTTCCACCGTTTGGTCCGGATTCAGAACGAAGGCCTGTTTCAGCAACACGGATTCTTCGAAGAACTTGCGCAGGCGGCCCTCGAGCATCTTGTCGAGGACCTGCTGTGGTTTGCCTTGAGCCTTCGGGTCTTCCTTGATCTGCTCCAGCAGCACGGTTTTCTCGCGCTCGACGCGATCGGCCGGAACATCGGCTTCGCTCAGCGCCAGTGGGTTGGCCGAAGCGATGTGCATGGCGAGCTTCTTGCCGAGACTTTCGAGCTGGGCCTTGTCGCCCTTCGACTCAAGCGCCACCAGCACTGCGATGCGGCCGAGGTGATCGGCGCCGTCGACCTTCGAATGCACGTAGGCCGCCACCACGCCGTCATTGACGCTGAGCTTCGCCGAACGGCGCAGCGTGATGTTCTCGCCGATGGTGGCGATCAGGCCGGTTACGGCGTCGGATACCTTCTGACCTTCATGCGGCGCCTCAAGGAGCGCCTGATGGTCGGGCGTCTTCAGCGCGAGTTTCGCGAACGAGCCCGCCGCTTTCTGGAAGTCGGCGTTGCGCGCCACGAAGTCGGTCTCCGAGTTGAGCTCGACCACCGCGCCTTCGTTCACGGCCATGGCGATGGCGACGATGCCTTCTGCGGCGGCGCGATCGGCCTTTTTGGCCGCCTTCGACAGGCCTTTGGCGCGCAGCCAATCGACGGATGCTTCAAGGTCGCCGCTGTTGGCTTCCAGCGCCTTCTTGCAATCCATCATGCCGACGCCGGTCTTTTCGCGCAGCTCCTTCACGAGCGCCGCGGTAATTTCCGCCATATTCGTACTCCTAGCGCATTTGTTCGTCAGTAATTGGCCGCGGAAGGCCCTTCGATCGGGCTCTCGACCGGTGCGCTCTCGCGCACGACAGGCTCGACCGGCGGGCGCGCTGACGCGCCGATATCGACGCCGCCGCGCACTTGGTTTTCGGTGAGGCCGTCAAGCACAGCGTCGGCGATCAGATCGCAATAGAGCTGGATCGCGCGCGCGGCGTCGTCGTTGCCCGGGATCGGGTAGGTGACTTCGTCCGGATCGCAATTGCTATCGACCACCGCAACGACGGGAATGCCGAGCTTCCTGGCCTCCTTGATCGCAATCTGCTCCTTGTTGGTGTCGATCACGAACATCAGGTCAGGGATGCCGCCCATGGAGGCGATGCCGCCGAGCGAGCGGTCGAGCTTGTCCTTCTCGCGCGTCAGGTTCAACACCTCCTTCTTGGTGAGGCCAACGCTGCCGCCAGAGGTGATCTGTTCGAGTTCGCGAAGGCGCGCGATCGATTTCGACACCGTCTGCCAATTGGTGAGCGTGCCGCCGAGCCAGCGCGAGTTCACGTAGTATTGGGCGCAACGCTGGGCCGCCGCCTTGATGTGATCGGCTGCTGCGCGCTTGGTGCCGACGAAAAGCACCCGGCCGCCACCCGCGGCTACTTCGCGCACCTTAACCAGCGCCTGGTGCAACAACGGCACCGTCTGGCTCAAGTCGATGATATGGATGTTGGACTTCTCGCCGAAGATGTAGCGATCCATCTTCGGGTTCCAGCGGTGGGTTTGGTGGCCAAAGTGCGCGCCAGCTTCCAGAAGCTGACGCATGCTGAATTCAGGCAGCGCCATCAGTCGTTCCTTTTCCGGTTTGCCGCCGCGGAAGAACCCCTGGTCGCCCAAGGACCGGATGGAGGAAACGGCCCGTATCTGACCGTCCCGCCGCTTCCGCGTGCGAAGTGAGGCGCGGATATAGGGGGAACGCCTCGGAAACGCAACCGGGAGAGCCGGCTTGATGGCTCCCCAAAAATGCCGCACCTGCCCCCGGCAAAGCCGGGCAACAGACAGAGGAAGCGCATGAAGAAGATCGCCGTCGTAGGCGCGGGCCACATCGGATCCACCATCGCCGCCCTGCTATCCGGCGCCGGCGACTACGAGATTCTGGTCATCGACCGCGATCAGGCTGCCTTGGCCAGGATCGAGCCGTCGGCGCAGGTGTCGACCAAGGCGGTCGACGTCGCCAAGTCCGGTCCTCTGCGCGATGCCATCGCCGGCGCCTTCGCGGTCATCAGCGCAGCGCCCTACCAACTCACCACCGTCATCGCCAAAGCCGCGGTCGAGGCGGGGGTGCACTATCTCGATCTCACCGAGGATGTCGCCAGCACCCACGAGGTCGAACGCCTCGCGGAAGGTGCGGGCAAGGCGTTCATCCCGCAATGCGGCTTGGCCCCCGGCTTCGTATCGATCGTGGCGTTCGATTTCGTGCGCCGCTTCGACAAGGTTATGGACATGGCGCTGCGCGTTGGCGCGCTGCCGCAATATCCCTCCAATGCGCTCGGCTACAATCTGACCTGGAGCACGGATGGTCTCATCCATGAATATTGCGAGCCCTGCGAAGCGATTGTCGAAGGTAAACTCCGGATGACGACGCCGCTGCAGGAATGCGAGACGTTGGCCATCGATGGCGTAACCTACGAGGCGTTCAACACTTCAGGCGGCCTTGGCACGCTTTGCAAGACGCTCGAAGGCAAGGTGCGCAATCTGAACTACCGCACCATGCGCTACCCCGGCCACGTCGCCATCATGAAGACCTTGCTGAACGACTTGCGATTGCGTGACGACACCGCACTGCTGAAGACGATCTTCGAGCGCGCCTTGCCGCAAACCGAACAGGACGTCGTCGTCATCTTCGTCACGGTGAGCGGCGAGCGTGGGGGGCGCCTGATCCAGGAGACGTTCACGCGCAAGGTCTATGCGCAGCGCATCGACAATAGACCCTACAGCGCCATCCAAGTGACGACGGCAGGCGGCGCCTGCGCCGTTCTCGACCTATTGGCGCAGGGCGAACTACCGCAGGCTGGCTTTGTGAGACTTGAGCAGGTGCGGCTCGACAAATTTCTGCAAAACCGCTTCGGCCGCTATTATGCGGCGGCGAGCAGCCCTACCTGATTGGCTACGAGGTGTGAGATGGCGTCCAAGACGCTTGAGATAAGTTCCATCCGCAACGATGCGCTCTCCGCTTTGGAGCGCCTGGGCGCAAGACCCGAGTGGGTGAAGGAAGGCGGCGTGCCGGCGCGTTCTCCGCTCACGGGGGAAATCATCGGGCGCCTGGCGGAGGCGACTGACAACGATGTCAGCGCTGCGATCGAGCGGGCGCACGCAGCATTCCTGCAATGGCGAACCGTCCCAGCCCCGCGCCGCGGTGAGTTCGTGCGGTTGCTTGGCGAGGAACTCCGCAAGGCCAAGCCCGACTTGGCTCAACTCGTTACGCTCGAAGCCGGCAAGATCGCCTCTGAAGCGGCCGGCGAAGTGCAGGAAATGATCGACATCTGCGACTTCGCCGTCGGCTTGTCACGCCAACTCTACGGGCTCGCCATCGCCACGGAGCGGCCAAGCCACCGGATGATGGAAACCTGGCATCCGCTCGGGGTGGTCGGCGTAATTTCGGCGTTCAACTTTCC
>JAFEDV010000276.1 GCA_018241475.1 Pseudomonadota bacterium
CAAACCCGAGCAGCAAATCCGGCAACAGGACCCGCTGCGCCAATTTGTTGCGTGCGAGCGTGCTCAGGGTTTGGCCGATTGTCAGGTGCGGCTGCGGCGGTCGCGGCGATTCCCGCACCAACAGCACGCACATCAAAACGGTGATCGGCATCAGCGCGATGATGGTCCAGCCCATGGCGTAGACCGCGAGCAGGTTGGATCCCTGTGTCTGCGCAACGTAGCCGGCAACGACCAGCATCAGGCTCGATCCGATCATGCTCGCGGTCTGTGCTGCGCCCAGAACGTGCGTGCGTCCGTGATAGGTCGGTATGAGCTCGCCCGACCAGGCGAGATGAGCAATCGCCATCACCGCGTAGGCAAAGAACAGAAACACAACGGCTGCGGCGGCGATCCAGATCGGCACCCCCGGCCAAAGCCCGATATAGGAAAACCAGATCGCCGACATGATGAACGGCAAGCCGGCCAGCATCCAGAACCGCCGCCGGCCGAGCGGCACGTGGGTACGGTCCTGAAAATTGCCGATACCCGGGTCGACGATGATGTCGAGCATGCGCACGCCAATGAAGATCGCCGAGACTACCGAAAGCGGGATGCCCAGGTGGGTCGCGAAGTGCGGCGGTAGAAAGATGACGCTGGGCAGCGTCATCGCGGTAAGGGGCGCGGCGGGTGCGGCGAAGGCGGCGAGCTCCCACCACGCCACTTTGCGCTCGGCCTTCGCCATGTGACGTCTCCGGTGGAAGGTTATGCGTTGCGGATGATCTTGGTGAGCAGGGGCAACAGCCGCTCATTGGCGGCGATGATGGCCCCAGTCTTCAAGAAGTCGCCGCCGTCGACTTCCATGGCGAAGCCGCCGGCCTCGCGCACCAGGACGGCGCCGGCGGCGACGTCCCAAGCGTTGAGATTGCGCTCCCAATAGCCGTCGTAGCGGCCGGCCGCGAGGTAGGCGAGATCGAGCGCCGCCGAACCCATGCGGCGGACGCCGGCGCTCACCGCGATGACCCGGCCGATTTCCTCCAGGAAGAGTTCTTGCCCAGGCCGGCCGTGATAGGGGGCGCCTGTGCCGATCAGCGCGTCGCGCATTTCGCTGCGGCCGGCGACGCGCAGACGCCTGTCGTTCAGATAAGCCCCGGCGCCTTTTTCGGCCCAGAACAGTTCATCGCGTGCGATGTTGTAGATGACGCCGGCGACCAACACGCCTTCGCGCTCCAATCCGATCGAAATGGCGAAGTGCGGAATCCCGTGCAGGAAGTTGGTGGTGCCGTCGAGCGGATCGACGATCCAGCGATGCGACTTGTCGGTGCCCTCTACTGCGCCGCGCTCCTCCATCAGGAAGCCGTAGCCGGGGCGTCCCTTCGATAATTCTTCGAAAAGCGTCTTCTCGGCTTTGAGGTCGGCGGATGAGACAAAATCCGACGGACCTTTGCGCGAGACCTGCAAATTCTCCACTTCGCCGAAGTCGCGCGCCAGCGCGCGCGCCGCCTTGCGCGCGGCGGCGATCATCACGTTCAAAGTCGGCGAAGTCTGCGGCATGGAGGCGGGGTGCTAGCAGCGCCCCGGCGGCAGCGCAACGCTACTCGTGCCCGTGGCTGCAGGCTTCGATCTTATTGCCGTCGGGGTCGCGCACGAAAGCGCCGTAATAGTCGGGGTGATATTCGGTACGCAGGCCGGGACGGCCGTCTTCGGTTCCGCCTTGTTCAAGCGCGGCGAGGAAGAACGCATCGACGCTCGCGCGCTTATCGGCGCGGAAGGCGATGTGGACGCCATTGCCCATGCTGGCTTTCTGGCCGTTGATCGGCAGCTGGATCCAGAACGAGGGCATCCCTTGAACGCCGTAGCCGACGCCGACAAGCTGGCCGTTGATCTCAACCGGATAGACCGGCGCCATGCCGAGCGGCGCCAGTGCTGCGTCATAGAACGCCTTCGAGCGCTTCATGTTGGTGACGCCGACGGACACATGATCGATGGCCATGTTCGTTTCTCCTCAACGCCAGCGCGCGAACCAGTCGAAGGTGCGCGTGAGCGACAGCCGGCGCGCCTCGGCATTGTAGTCGGTGCTGCCAGGCCGGCAGAACCCGTGGCCGGCGTCGTACAGATAGAGAGGCGAATCGGGCGCCGCAGCCCGCACCTTCTCGACATTCTCCGGCGGGATGCCAGGATCGCGTGCGCCATAATGCAGCATCACCGGAATTTTCGGCTTCTCGTTGAGCAGATCGGCGATCAAACGCCCATAGAAGCACGACGCCGCTTTCAAGCCCGTGCAGCGGGCGCCCGCGACCCAAGCCACGGCGCCGCCATAGCAGAAGCCAGTGACGTAGACGGGCTGCGGCAGCGCATCGATAGAGGCTTGCACATCGGAGGCGACCTGCTCCCAGGAGCACGACATCACAGCTTGTCGCGCCTTCGCGAAGCCAGCTTCGTCGTGGCCGGCGTGGAAGTCCTTTTCGAAGCGATCGAACAGGCCGGGCGCGATCGCGGCATAGCCTTCGGCGGCGAAAGTATCGCACATTTCGGCGATATGATCGGTGAGGCCGAACACCTCCTGGATCACCACCACGCCGCCGATTGGGGCGCCAGCGGGCTTTGCGGACAGGGCGGGCAGATCGTAGCCGTCGATACGGCTGGTGACGGTGGTGCGCTCGGTCATGAGCCGCTCCGTCGCACAGGCGGCGGCCATCGTCCAGGCTCGCAGGAAGTTGAGCAGCTTGTCACTGGCGGGTGAAGAACCGGCGGCGCATGGTCTGGCCGGGATGGACACGCTTCGATTTTGCGCTGTTGCGATGTGCGGCTTGTGGCTCGCCGCAATCGGACCTGCGCGCGCCGATTGTGTCGCGGCCCCGCAATTGGGGCTCTACCAGACGCCGCCTGTTGCTGGCCCCGCGCAAACGGGCCAGACGCAGGCCGCCAACGGCGAGGCCGCCGCCGGCGCAACCGGCGAGGACCGTTTAGGCCGCGTGGTGGCGCCCGTCAGCATCAACGACCAAGGGCCGTTCCGGTTCATTGTCGACACCGGCGCCAATCGTTCGGTGGTATCGCGCGATTTGGCTGATCGGCTTGGCCTTGTCGCGGACGGCGTCGGCGAAGTGCATTCCGTGCACGGCGTCTCCATTGCGCCGCTCGTCCCGGTGCGTTCTCTGCAGTACAAGAACCTCTCGCTCGAGACCGCGCCGATGCCGATCCTCGAAAGCGCGGTGCTCGCCGGCGAACAAGGCCTCCTTGGCGTCGATGGCATGGCCGGCCGGCGCCTGACGATGGATTTCGAACATCGCTGCATCGAAATCGTGCCGTCGCGCGGCGCGCGGCGTTTGGCCGGCTGGGAGGTCATTCGCGGCGATTTGCGTTTCGGTTCGCTGATGGTCATCCGCGGCAGCATCAATGGACTGCATGTCAATCTGTTGCTCGACACGGGCTCCGACACGTCTCTCGCCAATGAAGCGTTGCGCGACGCGCTGAATGCCCGCGTGCTGCGTGATCGCGCACGCTTGGACTTTGCGATTGCGTTCAACTCGGGGCGTCCCGTGGTGCTAGAGAACGCGATCGCTTTGCCGAGCATCGGCCTGGGTGGGGGTGTGTTGGAAGTGCGCGACGTCATCGCCTATATCGGCAACTTTCACATCTTCCAGCTCTGGAATTTAATCGACGAGCCGGCGTTGCTGTTGGGTATGGATGTGCTTTCGCAAACGCGCGGCGTGGCGATCGACTACCAGCGTCACACGGTGGCGTTTCGCATCCGTGGCGCGGCGGGCACGGGCTCGCGACTGGAAGATGCGCGAAGCAGCTTCCTGTCCACGGTGGGCGTAAGGAACTAGCGCGGCGCGGGAAGGCGCCCGCCGCCCGCTTGTGGCAGCGGTAGTGCTGAAATAATGTCAGCGCCCGGAGGGCGCGGTGGCAGACGTATTCATCAGCTACAAACGTGAAGAGCAGGCGAATGTGCGCGCGATCGCGGCGGCGCTGGAAGCGAATGGCTATTCGGTGTGGTGGGACCCGCAACTGGAATTGTCGACGACTTCTTATCCCAAGCAGATTTGGGAGGCTCTGCAAAACGCCAAAGCGGTGATCGTCGTTTGGTCGACGCGATCGATCGAGAGCGATTGGGTGACCGGTGAGGCGACTGAGGCGAGACGGCGTCAAACGCTGGTGCAGGTGCGGATCAACGCGGTGGATCTTCGTCCCCCATTCAACATGCTTGAGTGCGCCGATTTGAGTGGTTGGACCGGCGCGGCGAGCGACGCGAATTGGTCAAAGGCGCTGGCGCGGGTGCGCTCGCTCTGCGGTAGCGCCAAAGGCGGCGGCGATGCGCAGCGGTTCGACGTCAATCGGCTGCACCCGCTGGTGGCGGAAGCCGTACGCGAAGCGCGGCTAGCCGAAGCATCCGCGTTGGCCAATCAGGAGAAGGGGCAGCGCGCTGCAGAAGCTGCAGAATTGTCGGCGGCGCGCGCGCGGGCGGGAGCATTTGGCACCCACAGTAGAACCTATGATAGCGGCGTCTACGAGGGCGAAGGCTTCGTGGACTCTCAGGGAACCGGTGTTTGGAAGGCAAAAGGCGGAGCTGTTTTCAAGGGCGATTTCGAATCCGGTTCTCAGTCTGGGTATGGCGTTGTGATGTATGCAGCCGATGAAGCGATCCTGCGCTACGAAGGCCAATATTTCGGAGGCAGGCCGAATGGTTGCGGCGTGACCACCTGGCGAGATGGCGATCGCTACTTCGGGCGCCATCAGCAGGGGGCGCCGTCGGCGTTCGGAGTATTCCACTGGCAAAAGGGCGGCCGCTACGAGGGTGAGATTTCGAATTGGGCGGCGAGCGGCTTTGGCGTGAATTGGGATGAGGACGGTCTTGGCGGCGCCGTGGGGCGATGGGAAAACGGAAAACTGGTTGAGGCGATGACGCGCTGACCAGCCTACGCGTTGAATCTAAAGTGCATCACGTCGCCTTCGCGCACGACGTAATCCTTGCCTTCCAGCCGCATCTTGCCGGCTTCCTTGGCGCCGTTTTCGCCGTTGAATGCAATGAAGTCGTCGTAGGAGATGGTTTCGGCGCGGATGAAGCCCTTTTCGAAGTCGGTATGAATGACGCCCGCGGCCTGGGGCGCAGTCCAGCCTTTATGGATCGTCCAGGCGCGCGCCTCTTTCGGGCCGACCGTGAAATAGGTTTGCAGACCCAAGAGATCGTAGCCGGCATGGATGAGCTTGATCAGGCCCGGCTCGTTGAGCCCCACGGTGGCGAGAAACTCGGCTTGTTCCTTTTCCGACAGCGCTGCGATCTCCGCCTCAAGCTGTGCGCAGATGATGACGCAGGCGGCGTGCTCCTGCTTGGCGCGCGCCTCGACGTGCTTTGTGTGCGCATTGCCGCTCGCCGCATCTGATTCGTTGACGTTGCACACGTAAAGCACGGGAAGTGCGGTCAGGAGCTGCAGCATCTCAAAGGCTTTGCGCTCTTCAGTCGAATACTTCACGAGCCGGGCGGGCTTGCCGTCTTCGAGCAGGGCCTTGGCGCGCAACACCAGATCGAGCGTAAGCTTCGCTTCCTTGTCTCCGGCTTTGGCCTTCTTTTCGAGGTTGCCAACGCGTCTTTCTAGGCTCTCGAGGTCCGCGAGCATCAATTCGGTCTCGACAGTCTCCAGGTCGCGAATCGGATCGACGCTGCCTTCGACATGGGTGATGTCGTCGTTCTCGAAGCAACGCAGCACGTAGGCGACGGCGTCGCATTCGCGGATGTTGGCAAGGAACTGGTTGCCCAGGCCCTCGCCTTTCGATGCGCCGCGCACGAGTCCGGCGATATCGACGAAGTTCATCCGAGTCGGAATGATTTCCTTCGATCTGGCGATCGCCGCGAGCTTGTCGAGACGCGGCTCCGGCATCGCCACTTCGCCGACATTCGGTTCGATGGTGCAGAACGGATAGTTGGCCGCTTGCGCGGATGCGGTCTTCGTCAGCGCATTGAAGAGCGTCGACTTGCCGACATTCGGCAGCCCTACGATGCCGCACCTAAAGCCCATGATCCGTTCCTAGTTCACATCCGCGCCAGCGCGCCCGCCGCGAGATCGCGCCACTGCCGCGCTTCGGGGCGCAAGGGCGGAGCGATCTTCTGCAGGCGGCGATCCAACTCGGCCAGTCCGACTTCGGCGTCAGCCTTGCGGCCGACTCTGGCAAGATAGGCGACATAGCGGCCGCCCGCCTCAAGCCCGGGTACGCGATCGACGCATGCCCGGTATGCAGCATCGGCCTCGGTGTTGCGCCCAAGGCCCTCGTAGGCCCGCGCCAACGCCAGCTGCGCTTGCGGCGTCTCGCCTTCGCGCCCGAGCGCCCTCAATTGTTCGAGCCGCTTCAGCGCTTCGTCGTAACGGCCGAGTTCGATGAGTGTGCGCGCGTGTCCCATCAGCACGGCTGGGTCTTCAGCCCATGGCCCGTCGACGCTCTGCGCCCATTGCGCTTCGGCTTCCTGCCAGCGTCCCAGACCTTCGGCCGCCTGGGCGAACCGCATGCGGTTGCCGATGGTAGGCGTTTCGTCGAGCGCTTGCTTGGCGGCGCGATAGTCGCGCTCGGGGTCGAGCGCCTGGCGCGCTGCGCGCGCGGCGCCGCGCGCCGTGCGACCGCCGGCGAACTCCGGCACGATCACAGCGAAGACATAGATCAGCGGCCCGAGCACTGGGGCGATCACCAGGATCCAGAGCCAATACATCTGCTGGCCGCTGCGCACGGCGTGAATGCCGCATAGAAGCGACGGCAAGTAGGTGAGGATCAGCACAAGCATCGGTGTTTCAACGTCTTTTCCGGTCAACAATCGTTCCGCCGGCGAAGCGGAGCAGGTGTTTACCGAGTTGTTAAGCCGAACCCCTGTAGCGCGACTCATTGGGCTTTTATCCGCACGACGGGCAGGCGTCATGTCGCACTATCGCTGGAATCGTCGCTTCTACGACCACATCGACGATCCTCTTGGCAGCATCTACATGGGCGAGCCGGCCTTGGCGCGCCGCCGCCGGCTCGCCGCCGAGGAAAAAGAATATCGGCAGGCCCGTGAAATCGACCGCACCGGCTCTGACAAGAGCCTCGAGCGCGCCGCCAAGCGGCTGAAGCATGTGAAGGCCGAGGATCGCGTCCTCTACGTGCCGCAATGGGATATGGCGAAGGCTGAACTTGCGATGCGCAAGGTCGGCGTCAATGGCGCGGTGAGCAATCTCTGCGGCTCGCAGGTCAAGCGCGTGCAGAGCGGCAAGCAGCGCTAGTCGCCGTCATTATCAAGCTGGGGTTTGGCGCGGCCGCCTGATTTCTCAGCCGGCGCAAGGCGCATCACTTCGGCTTGGTATTTGTCGTCCTCGCCATGCACGAGCAGGGGTGCGGCTTTCACCACCGCATCCAGCAGCTTGTGTACCCACTCCCGTTCGGCCTTGGGAAAATCGCTGAGCACGTGTCCTTGCACCAAATCGGCGTGCCCGGGATGGCCGGTGCCTAAGCGCGCGCGGCGGAAATTGTCATCGTCATACCAGGCCGCAATCGAGCGGATGCCGTTGTTCCCCGCCGCGCCGCCGCCCGTCTTCATTCGGAAGCGCCCGGGCGCGAGATCGATTTCATCGTAGAAGACGACAATGTCGTTGGCGGCGATTTTGTAGAAGCGCGCGGCTTCCGCGACCGCATGGCCGCTGTCGTTATAGAAAGTCCGCGGCTTCATCGCGAGCACGCGCACGCCGTCGATCGACCCTTCGGCCACGTCGCTGCGGAACTTCTTCCTCCAAGGTCCAAGCGCATAGGCGCGCGCGAGCGCGTCCACGGCCATGAAGCCGATATTGTGCCGGTTGCCTGCGTATTTCGCGCCCGGGTTGCCAAGGCCGACCAGAAGCAGCATGCGCCAATATGGACCGCCGGCGGTCCAGGAAGTCCTACTTTTTCTCGTCTTTCTTCTCGGCGCCCGCGGCAGGTGCGGCGCCGGGCGCGGCGCCTTCGAGCGCGGCTTCGCCTTCGGCAGCCTCGCCCTCGACCGGTGCGGCGGCCGTGGTGGTGACTTCTTCTTCCGCCTTGCGGCCGGCGACCGTGGCGATAGTGAAGTCGCGATCGCGGATCGCGGGACGCGCGCCTTCGGGAAGCTTGATGTGCGAGATGTGTACCGAGTCGCCGATCTCAAGGCCGGTCAAGTCGACCACCACCTCTTCGGGAATACTGTTGGCCTTGCACTTCAGGCGGATGGTGTGGCGCACGATGTTGAGCACCCCTCCGCGCTTCAGGCCCGGCGAGGCGTCATGATTGCGGAAGTGGACAACGACATCGATGGCGATTTCGGCGTTTTCCTCGACCCGGTAGAGGTCGACGTGCAGTGGCTTGTCGGTCACCGGATGGAACTGCACCGCGCGCGGGATCACGGGTTGGCGCTCGCCCCGATGGTCGATTTCGACCAGATGCGACAAGAACTTGCCGGATTTGATGGCCGTCTCGACGTCCTTGGCCTTGATCTCGATCGGCACTGCGCCGCGCGCGCCGCCGTAGAGGACGCCAGGCACGAGGTCGGCATTGCGGGTCGCCCGGGCCCCGCCGGTGCCGAGTTTTTCCCGCTTTTCAACGTTCAAGATGATGCCCGCCATTGGCGCAGCCCCTAAAAATCCGACCGACCCGGAAAATGGAAGCGGCGCTTCTAGCGGAACGCCTCAAGCCCCGCAAGGCAGGCCGCCGCCATTGGCCTGGATTTGATCCCGATCAATGCCGGCCGCGTCAGAGGGCACTTGTCTGAAAAATGACGCTTGCGTCAACTTTGGAGGGACCCTCATGCGCGTAAAAGTCGTCCAGCAGCCCCCACAAGAGGTGCGGAGTTTCGGCCCCGACGACTTGGCCGACAAGCTGACCATGCAGGACGTGGAAACTATCCGCGAGATATTCCATACGCCGCTGACCGGTTCCTTCAACTGGGACTACGACAGCGCCAACGCCAAGATCCGCCGGCTCTACGAACTGGGCAAGAAGTTCAACTGGAACCCGACTGCCGACGTCGACTGGGATGCGCCGTGCGACATGAGCGATTTTCCGATGGACGCTTCGCTCGGGGCGCTGAACGGCTACCCGGAATTCGAGAAGCTCAGCCGTGAAGAGAAGGTGCGCTTCTCCTGGAAGGGCCACGCGCAAACCATGAGCCAGTTCCTGCACGGCGAGCAGGGCGCGCTGTTGGTCGCCTCGCAACTCGTCTCGTGTGCGCCGACCGCCGACGCCAAGCTCTATGCGGCGTCGCAGACGTTTGACGAGGCGCGCCACGTGGAGGTGTTCAACGAGTACCTGCGCCGTCGCTGCGGCATGATCTATCCGATCAACAAGAACCTTAAGGCGCTGATCGACAAGGTGCTGGCCGATGAGCGCTGGGATCTCAAATTCATCGGCATGCAGCTGATCATCGAAGGGCTTGCGCTTGCCGCGTTCGGCACCCAGGTGCGCACGACCAAGGATCCGCTTTTGAAGCAGATCGTCGAACTTGTCATGCGTGACGAAGGCCGCCATGTCGCCTTCGGCGTCAATTACTTGGAAGACTGGATCAAGGTCTTGCCGCAAGAGGAGATCGAGGATCGCGCCGAGTTCGCATACCAGGCCTGCGCCATCATGCGCGACCGGCTGTTCGGCATGGACGTGATCCGCGAGTACGGCTTCGACGAGGAAGCGGCGAAGAAATACATCATGGATTCGACGGTCATCGCGCTATTCCGCGAGCTGCTGTTCGAGCGCATCATGCCGAACCTGAAGCGCGTGGGTCTGCTCACCGAGCGGGTGCGGCCGAAGTACGATGCGTTGGGCGCGCTGAAATACGAGGACCTCGCCGGCGACGTGATGATCGATTGGGCCCAGCTCGAGCGCCCGCTGCCGACAAAGGAAAATCTCGCCGCCGCCGGCGTCGCTGCGGAATAGGCTCGGCAATCACTACTCGGAGGCAGCGTGGGAAACCGCGCCGCCTAATTCTTTGGAACGACACACTGCGCCCCCGCGTTGGCGGGCATGGTGCAAGACGCATCACCGGCCGGTGAGCTGGGGCGCGCGTGCGCCTGGGGAACTCTGGTGGGGTTAGCGTTCGGCGCGCTGTTGCTGGCGTTCAATGTCGGAGGATTAGGAACGCTGACGCGGCATTCGCCTGCGATTGAAGCGCTTGTTCTCGTCGGCGCGGCGTTGGCGTTTGAGCCCGCCGTGTTTTGCTGCTGCGTGGGCGGCTGGCGGCGCGGTGAGCAGGCAAGCGCCTTTCAAGGCAATGACTAGGCTGATCTTCAAGGATTGACACAAGGGACGTATCCACTTAACTAATTAGACAATTAGCTAAATGGAGTCGCTTTGGACCTCATCTTTGATGCTTTAGCGTCCACACCCCGGCGCAAGATTTTGGCCTATCTCTCTGAGGCGGAACTCACAGCTGGCGAAATCGCGGCGCGTTTCTCGATGAGCAAGCCCTCGATTTCCAAGCACCTGTCCATTTTGGAGCGCGCCGGGCTCATCCGAGGTGAGAAGCGGGGGCAGTTTGTTCACTACGCTCTGGTGCGCGAAAACCTCGTCAACACGCTGAACGGCTTTGTGCAAGAGGTCTGCCCCATCTCGCGACCCCTGAAGCGTGAGAGCAAGAAGATCAACCAAAGGCGTGGTTGAGCCGCGCCGTATGGAGGCGAACATGGACTGGTCCAAGGGTTCAGAGCGCATAATCGCCGACACTTCGACCGATCCTGTGGCGGGGCGCGTGCGCTGGAAGGCGGTGAAGTCGATCTGGATCGGCGCGATGACGCTAACCGCCCTGATCGCCGGACCGTTTCTGTTTACGTGGGACGCACTTCTCATATTCCTGATTGGCTGCGGGATAACACTTTGCGTGGGTCATTCCGTCGGCATGCATCGGCGGCTCATTCACAACAGTTTCGAATGCCCGTTGTGGCTAGAATACGTGATGGTGTATGCTGGCGTTCTGGTCGGCATGGCGGG
>JAFEDV010000277.1 GCA_018241475.1 Pseudomonadota bacterium
CAGCTGAAACGGCGCTTGACCGAGATGGCCGAGAAATTCGCCGCCGATGCTCACTTCGATCCAGCACCCAGAACCACCCCCTCGCCTGGCGCAGCGTTGGTGCGCGAGTGGAACGGCGTGCGCCACGTCGTGCTGGTGACCAATGGGGGCTTCCAATATCTGGATCGGACTTACGCCTCTCTTACGCAGGTGGCCCGCAAGATCACCGGCACGCATCAAAGCGGCCCCGCGTTCTTCGGCACATCCGGATCGCGATTAGCGGAGCGCGCCGCGACATGAAGAAGCTGCGCTGCGCCATTTACACACGCAAATCGACCGACGAAGGGCTCGATCAAACTTTCAATTCGCTCGACGCCCAACGCGAGGCCTGCGGGGCCTACATTCTTTCCCAGGCCGGCGAAGGCTGGACTGCGCTCAAGGACATCTACGACGATGGTGGCTTTTCCGGCGGCAATATGGAGCGGCCGGCCTTGAAGCGCCTACTCGCGGAAATCGCGGCCGGCAATGTCGACGTGGTGGTTGTTTACAAAGTGGACCGACTGACGCGGTCGCTCGCAGATTTTGCACGCATCGTTGAGACGCTCGATTCTGCAGGCGCATCGTTTGTGTCCGTCACACAAGCCTTTAACACCACGACATCGATGGGCCGGCTGACGCTCAACGTGCTGCTGTCGTTTGCTCAGTTTGAACGCGAAGTCACCGGCGAGCGGATTCGCGACAAGATCGCCGCGTCTAAGGCCAAGGGCATGTGGATGGGCGGTCATCCCCCGCTCGGCTATGATGTGCGTGAGCGTGCGCTACACATCAACAATGCTGAAGCGGATATCGTACGCTCCATCTTCACACTCTATCTCGAGGAGCGGAATGTCTATTCGTTGCGGGATCGCCTTGACCGTGAAGGCGTGCGCTCGAAAGCTTGGACATCCCGCGCTGGCGTAGCGCATGGCGGGGGCGTGCTCGGCAAGGGCGCGCTCTATCATATCCTCAAGAGCAGGCTCTATCTCGGTGAGATCGAGCACCGCGATCGAATCTATCCAGGGCAGCACGAGGCGATCATCACGGTCGAGCTATTTGAAGCTGTTCAACAAAAACTGAAGCTGGGCACACCCATAATGCCTTCCGTAAAGACGCGCGGCTTCACTCCGCTGCTGCTCGGAAAATTGTTTGATGATCGCGGCAACGCGATGACCAGCGCGCACGCCAACAAAAAAGGCATGCGCTATTTCTATTATGTCTCAGTGGCGCACTCTGTGCGCAAAAGGGCTGGAACGCTGCCGCGCGTGTCAGCGCCCAAGCTTGATCGCGCGATCCTCGACTGGATTGCTCCCCTACTCGACCGGGATTGGACGCTTGGCGAAAACGATCGCGTATTAGCAGCGCTTCAGCGCGTTGATCTCAGTGGCGACAGCCTTCGGATCACGCTTTTGAAAGAGGCAGTTCGACCTGAGATATCTGCGCAACCGGATGTGAAAGTGATCTGCGAGACAGTGCGGATAGAGCGTGCGCACAACCTGAAGCCCTTGCGGGGCCGGCGCAGCATTCTGGACAACGACAAATCTGCTGCCCCGGGCGTTGACCGAGCGCTGGTGCGCGCCGTCACGCAGGCGCGCCGCTGGGGCGATATGCTGGGTAGTGGCGAAGTCGCTTCCATTCAGGAATTGGCCACTCGTGAGCAGCTCTGTCCGATCTATACCGGTCAACTCATGCCGCTCGCCTTCTTGGCGCCCGACCTCGTCGAGCAAATCCTCGATGGTCGCCAGCCGCCGCGACTCTCACTTAACCGCTTGCTCGCGGCCAACCTGCCGCTCACTTGGCGGGAGCAACGGACACTGTTCTCGAAGTTTGCATGAGGTTCTGGCAGCGGGCAGGCCAACGAACCGCTCTCTGGCATTTGAATCCGAGGCTTAAAAATCGGCTCGAGAGAGATCGCGCAAAAGCCGCCCGATTGCCTCTGGAGAGAACATCTCTCTGCCTTGGACTTGAAGTACAAAGTCCCGGAATTGCCGAGACTTTTAGCCCAGCCGCGCCACCAGAAGCGCATTTGCAGGACTGATTGGTGGTGGCGGGTGGACTTGAACCACCTACCTTGGGGTTATGAATCCCACGCTCTAACCAGATGAGCTACGCCACCGGAGGGCGCGACTGATAAGCGGCCGCGGCCCGCCCCGCAAGCGCCGATCCGGGAAAACCGGCGCAGCGCGCACGTTTGTTTCGCCCAATAGCCTCCTTGCCTTGCGTTTGCGTTCCGTTGACGCCCAGACTAGGCGCCGTCGCCCTCAGATCGAACGCACCGGGGAAGAATTTGGCCGAAGAGCTGGACGCCGTGGACGTCCGCATCCTGGATCTGCTCCAGCGCGATGCGAGCCTCTCTATCGCCGAGATCGCCGAGCGCGTCGGCCTCTCCTCCTCGCCGGCCTGGCGGCGCATCGAGCGGATGAAGCGGGCGGGCGTCATCCTGCGCCAAGTGACCGTGCTCGATTTCGAAAAGGTCGGGCTCAAGTTCGAAGTCTACGCCTCGGTCAAGCTGCAATTGCCGTCCCGCGAGAATCTCGAGCGCTTCGAAGCGGCGGTCGCGGAATGGTCCGAAGTAGTCGAATGCGCGACAGTAACCGGCGCTGCTGACTACATGCTGCGCATCATAGCGCGCGACATCCACGCCTATGACGATTTCATTCGCGACAAGATGCTGGCGCTCGGCCTTGTTTCCGATGTCCAGTCGCGCATCGTCATGCGTACCGCCAAGCGCACCACCGCCGCGCCGCTCGATCTCATCGCCGACGCTGTGTCCCA
>JAFEDV010000278.1 GCA_018241475.1 Pseudomonadota bacterium
CACGCCGGCGAAGGCGGCAAGCCAGAGCCAGGCGGGATGGGCGAGAGCCGAGAGCGTCAGGCTCACGAGCACCATGCAACCGGCGAAGGCGAGGACGGCGCGGTCGAGATTCATGTTCTGCTCCGTGCGGCAAGTCTATTCAGCGAGCACGATCAGGGATCGCTCTCTTGACTAGATATCAGTAATATCGCATATACGCAAGTATGCACACAAATGCTGACAGCAGGCTGGAGACGGCGGATGAGGCGGCGGCGCTGTTGAAGGCGCTGGCGCATCCCCACAGGCTGACGATCGTCTGCCACTTGATCGACGGCGAGCGCAGCGTCGGGGCTCTGGTCCAGGCTCTGGGCGTCGGCGAGACCGTCGTTTCACAGCACCTCGCGGTTCTGCGCCGTGACCGGCTGGTGAACCCGCGTCGCGCCGGTCAGACAGTGTTCTATTCCATTGCCAACCCAGCTGCGCGCGCTGTGGTCGACGTTCTGGAAAAGCATTTCTCCGCAGCAGGGCTACACCCCATTGATCACCGTCAAATCGCATCCGCCGCACGAGGAGGATAAGGATGTTCAAGATCACGCCAACTGAGCGCCCGCGGGAAATCCAAGACCGGTTGCAAGGAGGTGATATTGTGCTCGTTGATGTCCGCGAACCGAGCGAATACGCCGCTAAGCGCCTTCACGGTGCGCTGCGCTTGGCGTCGGCGGGCGCCGTTCGCGACCGGAAATAGGGGCCCGGAGCGATGCCGCGGCGTTTCTTCCAGACCATGCTGATGGCGGCGGCGACGATGCTGGCGGCGTGCGGGCGGCCCGCGCCGCACGCGACGCACAGCGCACGCACAGCACCCTTCGTGGGCGTCCTGACCGTCCATGCGGTCATCGCCCCGGACTTCAAGACCGTGTCGGCGATACAGACGAACCGCGACGTCGGCGACGCGCGCACAAGGATCGGCGGCGTCCTGCAGCGCCTGCTTGTCCATGAAGGCGATCAAGTGCGCCGCGACCAGCTGTTGGCGGTCATCGCCGACCAGAGTCTCAGCCTTCAGGCGCAATCGGGGGCGGCAAATGTCGCCGCCGCAGAAGCTGCAGCAGAGCGAGCGCGTGCTGACCAGCGGCGCTATCAAATCCTGTTTGACCGAGGCTTCCTTGCGCAAGCGAGCCTTGACCAATTCAACGCCAATGCGCGCGCAGCGGAGGCGCAACTGCGCGCGGCGCGCGCTCAAGCGGGCGCGCTTGCCGCGGTGAGCGATCAAGGGCGCGTGACGGCGCCGGCGGATGGAAGGGTGACCCGCTTGCCCATCCCACAGGGCGCGGTCGTGCTCCCTGGCGATGTCGTGGTGGCCATCTCGAGCGGTGCTCGCGTGTTGCGCATTGAGATTCCCGAGGCGGACGCCGGCGGACTGGTCCAGGGCCAGCCAATCCGCATTCTGAGTGAAGACGATACGCAAGCGCCGCAAACCGCCCTCGTGCGACAGGTCTATCCGGCGGTCGACAATGGCCGCGTCGTGGCCGATCTCGATGCGTCTGGTTTTGGAGTCGGTTTTGTCGGCGCACGCGTTCGTGTGCTCGTGCCGACCGGCCAGCGTCGAGCCTTCATCATTCCCGGGCGCTACATCACAACACGCTTTGGCGTCGACTACGTCCATCTCGTTCGTCAGGGCGAAATAATGGATGTTCCGGTGCAAAAAGGCGCTCGTTCGCCTTTCGGCAACATGCAGGATAGCGTCGAAATTCTGTCCGGCCTGCGCGAGGGCGACCAGATCGTCCCCGCCGCGGCCGGCGCATGAAGCTCGGCTTCTCCGGCGCGCTGACAAAGGCGACGATTCGCTCGCCGCTGACGCCGCTCTTTCTAATGACCGCGATCGCGCTCGGGCTGCTCGCCGTCATTACGATCCCCCGCGAAGAAGAACCTCAGATCAGCGTGCCGCTGGTTGACATTGCGGTGCAGGCCAACGGCTTGCGTGCGCCGGACGCCGTCGAACTCGTCACCAAGCCGCTTGAGACGGTCATCAAGAGCATTGACGGCGTAGAGCACGTCTACAGCCAAACGCAGGACGATCAGGTTCTGGTCACCGCGCGTTTCAGGGTCGGCGCCAGCCCGGAAGCAGCGATCACGCGGGTGCAGGAACGGATCCAGGCGAACATCGATCGGATTCCCGTCGGCATTCCACCGCCGCATATAGTCGAGCGCGGAATCAACGACGTTCCGATCGCGGTGATCACGCTTTCGCCGCGTCCGGACGTTGCGGACCGGTGGAACGATCAGGCGCTGTACTCAGTCGCCCATCAGCTGCAGTCCGAATTGATGAAGGTGCAGGATGTGGGACTCACCTTCATCGTCGGTGGGCGCCCGCAGGAGATACGCGTCGCTCCCGACCCCGGTCGGCTTGCCCTTTACGGCGTGCCGCTGAGCGCGGTGCTCGGCGCGGTGCGCAGCGCGAACACTTCCTTCCCGGGCGGCGTGTTGCGCGGATTGGACCAGGCGCAGTCGGCCGTCGTGGGACGCACGCTGGACGAGCCGTCGGACATCGGTCTGCTTACGGTGCGCGCCGCTGACGGCCGCTCGATCTATCTGCGCGACGTTGCAGAGGTGACCATGAGC
>JAFEDV010000279.1 GCA_018241475.1 Pseudomonadota bacterium
CGTCCACCACCAGGATCGGCAGATGTCGGTCACCGGTGAAAACGCAGTCGGCGTTCGCACAGCGGATTTCAAGATTGATCGGCAGTTTATCGTTCGGGACGCAGCGGAAAGAGTCTTTCCCGAGAGGCGTCTGACACCAGGGACACGCCTTGATTGGCGCGGGTGCGCGTTCGCTATCGCCTTTCCGAAACTTGCGAACACGAGTTACAGCAGTGGCGTCTCCGGTGTCGTTGACGCCGCCCATTCTGTTCGGCGATGCGTCGGATCCGACCCACAAACCAATTTCGATTGGCCAAGTACCGAGCAGCGGCATGCCGTTCTCGTTGTTCTTCGGGTCCGTCCGCGCCAACTCAAGCGCGCATATAACGCCAGCGGCCCGCGCGAGCTGATCGAGTGTCAGCAGGCGTAGCGTGTAGCGCATGATCACGGCGACACCGGCGCCAAGCTCTCCGGAAGCACAAAGCCGGCGCAGCGCAATGGTGAAAGCTGCGAGCCCCAGATAGGCTTCCGTCTTTCCGCCGCCTGTGGGAAAGAAGAGAAGATCGACAGTTTCCCTGTCCGAGAGCTTCTTGTCGGCGATGCCCGGCAGTGTCAGCAAAATGAATGCAAGCTGAAATGGTCGCCATTTCGGCGAATCGTGCTCGTAGCGTTTCGGATCGCGCTGTCGCGACGCGCGGGCCAAAGCCTCATTCATGAAGCGAAATGCTCGCCGCGCCTTTTCATTGCTCTCAAGCACCTCGATGCCAGTTTCAATACGCTGTCGGGCGCGATTCATTCGCTCCAATAGAACGTCGGCGACATCGCGGTGACACTCGGCATGGAGCGCCTCGCGCTTGCCGCGCTCACTAGCGATCCATTTTGCATAAGCTTCCGGCAGGTCTTGCAGCGCTCTCTTCAGCGTTGCCGCATCGTTTGCGGCCTCAGCCAAAGCCTCCATGTCGAAGACGATGGACTTCGGCATCTTTTCGTTCGGTGCGACACGCTCGACCTCGGCGGTCGGCAGACTCTCTGTCCACACCCGCTTCACGCGGCCATCCGGGCTCATATCCCAGCCCGCGGATGCGCTTCTGCCGATGGCGTAGTCGCAGACATCGCGGTAGTGCAGATCGGCGATGCGAACGTCTTCGTCGTTGGACTTCCATCCCGACAGGTCGCGTCGTGCTGCAAAGCCCGCGTCACACTGAAGCTCTATGTGGGCCTGAAAGATGAACGCGACGTCCTCGACGCGGCGCAGAACAGCTTGCCGGTGATTGACGAGAAAGACGGAGAGCGCACGAACGTCTTCGACGGAGCCGTCGGGATGCTTGAGTTGATATGGGCGAGCATGCGCCTCAAGTCGGAGCGCGCCCCCGCCTTTCATTGGCGTCGTGCTGTTCTGCACCAGCACCGCTTGACCACGACCGCTTGTTGGTACGGAAAGACGAACAATCTCGCGCCGAGGCATACGCTCCCAAAGAAGTTTCGATGGAATGTCTTTCGGCGACGGCGAGGTCTCCGGCTCCGGCGTGAGCACAGTTTCGGGTAGTGGCGGTTCTGTTCGATACTCACCCCATGAAACGATCACATCGATGGCATCCACACCAGCTGGCAACAACGCGGTGATGCCAATGGAAGTCGGGCGCACGCGCCGTTTGGCGACAGGCGCCTCGGGCGGCTCGTCGTCAGGCGCGGGAGTTTCAGCTTCGACTCCGCCGTCGCCAGCCAGGTTGTCGAGTTCTTCTTGTTGACTGGGATCATCTTCGTCGTCTTCGGCGGTCGCCTCAACGGGCGCGAGGTACCCAGTGAGATACCATCGCGACGGCGCCTCGGTCAGCACCTCGGCCGCGAGATCGTCGTCCTCTTCACCGGGACCGATCAGGTCGCGACGTAGAATCCGGACAAGGTGATCTCTAATTTCAACACTTGTCGTCATGGTCTGCGA
>JAFEDV010000027.1 GCA_018241475.1 Pseudomonadota bacterium
CGTAGAACGCGGCCGCATCGCGCACGCCTTGAACGAAGGCGGGCGATTGTGCGGCGACTTGTGAGCCATAACCGATCCAGCCGCGCGTCATATCGTCTTTGTTGTGCCGGCCAACGCGGTCAAGCGCCGACTCGAGCGCTTCGTTGCTGCTGACTTGTGCGGCACGCAGGTCGGTCACGTCGTTCTGGTACCGCGCGTAGCCGGCAATGGCGGTTTGCAGGTCTCCGCTTGGAGCCGCGGTCTGAGCCGCCGCAGGCGCGGCGGAATTGGTTTGGGCATGAGCGGCGACGCCAAGTAAGGCGACGGCCGCAGTCGTCGTCCAGACCGCAAGACTGCGCATCCGATTTGCTCCTGTCCTTGCCGGGCGAGTTCGCTTTCCGCCCCGATTCGAAGTGGGCAGCATGTCCCCCATCGCGTTAAGAAGTCTTTTACTCGCGGGCAGCCTTCCGGTGTCAACACAAGAGGCAGTAACGAGCCGCGCAAAAGCAGCGCCGGAAGCAGTTCGCGCGGGGATTTCCGCGTGGATATGGTTGTCGGCGTCGGTGGTATTGGCGCTGATCGCTTGGGTAAACGGCCTACAACCAAATCTAGCCGCCGGCCTTTTCGCAATTGCAGCGATGCCGTCGCTGGCGATGTTTCTGGTGTTACCGGCGATTAATGCTGATTGGGGCGCTGCGCTGGTGCTGGTCGCGTGGCTGGCGTCGGTGACGGTTCTCGTTTCGGTGACGGGCGGCGCGGCTTCATTGCTCGCTGCTGGTTTCGTGGCGGTGCTTGCGCAGAGCCTTGCCATCAAACGTGTCTGGATCGCGGAGACCGGGGCTGCCGCAGTGCTCGCGTATGCAGCGGCGGCCGCAATTGGCGCAGACCGCGGCGCGCCGAGCGGCGATCTCGGCGCTTGGCCGCAAATGATGGTCGTTGCGTACTTGGCTTATTCCGCGGGACTGCTGGCGAGCGCGCCCACTGGCGTTTCGCGCGCTCGGATCGAGCAGCGGCTTGCGGAAGTCGCGCACGAATTGCGCACGCCGCTAACCCACATTCTCGGATTTTCAGAGATGATCGAGCGGCAGGTGTTCGGGCCGCTGAAGGAGAAGTACGTCGAGTATGCGAGCCTGATCCGAACGAGCGGCGCGCACCTGCTCGACTTGTCGAACGATTTGCTGGATCTCTCGCGCATCGATGCCGGCAGCTATCCCTTGACGATCGAGCGCTTCGACGCGCGCGATGTGGTCAACGAGGTCGTCGGCTCGTCAGCTCTGAGCGCGCAAGCCAAGGCTATTGCGCTTTCGGCGGTTCTGCCTTCGGGCGCGTTGTCGGTTCGAGCGGACCGGCGTGCAATGCTGCGCATCCTGCTCAATGCAGTCGGGAACGCGATCAAGTTCACGCCGGAAAACGGACGCGTCGAGGTCAAGGCGTTCGCCGAAGACGGGGCCCTGGTGCTCGAAACAATCGACAGCGGCCCGGGGATCAGCGCCGCAGAAAAGCTGCGCCTTGGGCAGGCCTATGTTCGCGGTGAAAGCGGGCTCGGCATCGAGGGGGCGGGCTTGGGCTTGTCTCTTGTACGCGCTTTGGCGGCGCTGCATGGCGGCCGCTTGGGGTTCGACGACGCGCCGGGCGGCGGCGCCATCGTGCGCGTGACGCTGCCAGTGCTGGCTACCCAATAGCCAGGAACGCCCGCGCAACGGCGATGTCGCCCACATCGACGAGCAGCACCACGGGCGAACGAGCGAAGTGGATCTCCACACTCTCACGCGGGTCGAGGCTGAGCAGATTGCCGAACGCCGCGTCTGGAAACGTGAACGCTGTTTGCTGCGCGCCGTTGGCGGCGCGCTCGGTGCGAACGGACGCCGGCGCGTATTGCGTGGCCGTCGCCGGCGCCGGCGCGCCAGCGGCGAG
>JAFEDV010000280.1 GCA_018241475.1 Pseudomonadota bacterium
CGAGCTATGGCTGGAACGGCTCGGGCGCGCACTTCGTCGTCGGCGCCAATTACACTAAGCAAGAGCTGGTCTCGTCTGCGGACCGCGCCCTCTCGGCGTTCCCGGCGCCGTACGCGACGAGCTGCGCGGCCGGCGGCTGCAGCTCCGGCGCGGCCAACGGACGGATCGACATCCACGATCCGAACACCAACCAGGATCTCGATCTCACGGTCGGAAATGTCGGCGCGACGCCGCTCTACAATCCGCTGGCGCCGCACACAGTGAGCGGTTCCAACACGTTCCGCGACTTCTCCAGCCCCGGCGACCGCTTCAATTTCGGACCGTCCAACTATCTGCTGACGCCGTCGGAGCGTTTCGGCGCCTTCGCGTCCTGGGAACAGGACTTCGCCGACAACATGAGCCTGCGTCTCCGCGTAAGCTATGCGGATCGCCGTTCAGCCAACCAGGCCGCGCCGCTGCCGCTCTTCATCGGCCAGGACGCCGGCAACGGCACGATCCTGGACGACACGGTGATCGATGCGACCAACCCCTACAACCCGTTCGGGTTCACGCTCAACACCAGCACGTATTCGTTCATCGGCCGGCGGATGATCGAAGCCGGCCCGCGCCACTTCCAGCAGGAAGTTCAGACCTGGGATGTCGGAGCGACGCTCGAAGGGCAATGGAATCTGTTCGGCCGCGATTGGTACTGGGACGCCAACGCCACCTGGGGCGACAACGTGGCGGCGCAAGCCTTCACCGGCGATATCAACGTCGCCAAGGTGCAACAGGCCCTGGGGCCGCTTGCGGGCTGCACGGGCGCATGCGTGCCGCTGAATCTCTTCGGCGGCCTCGGCACGATTACGCCGGCTATGCTGCAATTCATCGGCTATACCGAACGCAATTCGAGCGAGTCCGAGCTCACCGACTTTACCTTCAATATCACCGGCAATCTCGCGGACCTGCCGGCCGGCCCTCTAGCGGTCGCCACCGGCTACGAGCACCGGCGCGTGTCGGGCAGTTTCAATCCCGATCCGGTCACCGAAGCCGGTCTCACCTCGGACATTCCTGCGCATTCGGGAAGCGGTTCGTATGACGTCGATGAACTGTACGCCGAATTGCGCGTGCCGATCCTGGCCAATCAGCCGTTCGCCTACATGCTCGAAGGTTCGCTGGCCGGGCGTGTGTTCGACTATTCGACGTCGGGCACCGACTCGACGCTTTCGGCGGGGCTGCGCTGGCGGCCGATCGAGGAAATGCTCTTCCGCGCCTCGTGGGGCCAGGGCTTCCGGGCGCCGTCGATCGGCGAATTGTTCGGCGGCGGATCGCGTTTTGACGCCACCATCAACGATCCGTGCGACAACCTCAGCGGATCGACGCCTATCAACATCTTCAACAACTGCGTCGCCAACGGCGTGCCGAACGATGGGTCCTACAATCAACGCAACCCGCAGCTGCCGGTATTCGTCACCGGCACATCGTCGCTGAAACCGGAAACCAGCGACAGCTGGAACGCCGGCTTCGTCTGGCGTCCGCACTTTCTGGAGAATACTGGATGGAGCGACAACGTCACGTTCGAGATCAATTATGCCAGCATCAGGATCGACCAGGCGATCCAGGCGCAGGATCCGAACACAGTGATGACGCTCTGCGTGACGACGGGGCAATGCTCGGCGATCACACGCTCGGCCAGCGGCGCGGTGCGCGGCATTGACGATCCGCTGACCAATGGCGGGTTCGTGAAGACGCACGCGCTCGACTTCACCATCAACTGGACGTCGCCGGATTGGTCGCTTGGCCGCTTCAGCGCGTCGAGCAACATCAACCACCTGATCGATTTCATCGACGGGTCAACCACCCCAGCAGTGCATCGCGAAGGCACCGAACGCGGCAGCCCGTCGCAAGGCTATCCGGAGTGGAAGGCGCAAACGACGGTGAATTGGGATTATCAGGATTGGGGCGCTTCGATCACCAATCGCTACATCTCGTCGCTTGTCGAAACCGCCAACGGCAACTCGCGCATCCCGTCGATCTCCTACTGGGATCTGCAGCTGCGCTGGGCGCCGAGCCACATCGCCGATGGCCACCTCCAGTTTGCGCTGGGCGTGAACAACATCACCAATGAAGACACGCCCGGCTGCTTCAGCTGCGACGTCAACAACATGGATCCGACGCTCTACGACATACCGGGCCGCTTCGGTTATGCGCGGATCGCCTACAAGCACTGAGCTCTGAACTGGGTCAGAAAGTGCAACCGGCCGAGGCGTGACAGCCTCGGCCGGTCTGCTATTGGGGCGCGGCTCGCCAGCGACTAATGCGCCGAGGCTTCGCGGCGGCGCATCCGGGCGATGATCTGTACAACGCGCGAAAGAATGTCGCTGAAGAAGGTGGCGGCGATCGCGCCGGCGGCAATAACGGTAGCGAGTTCTAGCATGAGGACGTCAGATTCCGTTCAGATCAGACTGTTGGCGGTTAAACTGAGCAGCGCCGTCTGGGTTCCGAATGTTTCCGCGCCATGGTGACCGAGCCTCGGGGAACTCTGTGTCGAGATGTGTCAAGCGGCGCGGACGGACACAGCATGGCGCCACCCTGAGCGAAGGCTAAGGGTCAGCTCCAGCGGGGGTTCAGGGACAGCGGCGCAGTGTGCGCGTCAACGGGAGACAAGCAAGGTCTCGATCGTTGAGGAGCAATATCATGAAACGCATTGTTACGGCCGGCCTGAGCGCGCTGATCCTGGCGGGATCGTTCGCGAGCGCCGCCTCGGCGCAAGACTTCGGCCGCTATGATCGTCGCGGCGACCGCGACGGCCGCGGCGACTGGAACCGGGGCGACGACCGCCGGGACTACGACCGCCGCGACTATGACAGGGGCAGGTTCGAACGCGGTCGCTTCGACCATCGCTTCGATCGCGATTGGCGCCGCGGCGACCGCCTGCCCTATGGCTGGGAACGCCACTACAGCGGCGTCGACTATCGCTACGAACGCCTGCGTCCGCCGCCTTACGGCTATCGCTACGTGCGTGATGACAGCGGCCGCATCCTTCTCGTCGGCCTTGCCACTGGCGTAATCTTGAGCGCCATCCTGAGCAATTACTAGGAACGCCGGACCTGATCGACACATTCGCCCCGGAGCCTCGCTCCGGGGCGTTTGCCGTTCTAGGCGCTGACCTTTCTGCGGAAGCCGCCATGGGCGGCGTGGCACAGAGCAACACCGAGTGCGTCGGCGGCATCGGCGCTGACCTCTCCGGCCGCCGGCAGCAAGCGCCGGATCATGAAGCCGATCTGGGTCTTGTCGGCAGCGCCGGAGCCGACGATGGCCTTCTTGATCGTCGCGGGCGCATATTCCGCAACCGTCACGCCGCGGCGCGCCGCGGCTGCAAGCGCAACACCGCGAGCCTGACCCAGCGCAAGCGCGGCGCGGGCGTTGACGTTGACGTAGGTTTCCTCGACCGCGCATTCGTGGGGCTGATGTTCTTCAATCACCGCCCCCAGCGCTTCGAAGAGATCGAACAGGCGGGAAGCAAGCTGCTGGTCGGCGCGCGGCTTGATGACGCCATGGGCGACGTGGGAAAGGCGCGCGCCCTCGCTCAGCACCACGCCCCAACCGCAACGATTGAGACCGGGGTCGACGCCGAGAATGAGAACGCCGCTCATGAGCCCTGGCCTGCGCCGCAATCCTTGCCAAACCGCTAACCGAGCCGCATGACGGACTGAAACGATGCTTGGGGGAACGCCGATGAACTGGAAGTTGGTGCGCGCGCTGGAAGTGGCCGCGGCGCTCACGTGCGGCGCGGCGCAGGCGCAGACGGCGCCTGCTACGGCGCCGCCGGCCGATGAAGCGACGCGGACGCTGGCGCACGACATCTTTCAGCACGTGATCGGCATGGATACCTCTGTCGAGGGCCATCA
>JAFEDV010000281.1 GCA_018241475.1 Pseudomonadota bacterium
CGAGCCCCAAGCTTTCTCCGGCTGTGGTCATGGACCGGCGCCTGCCGCCCGCCGCGCAGCGAGCGCGCCGCCGATTTTCGTTAATGGCGTTGAAATCCCGGAAAGCGACATCGCGCGCGAGGCGCAGAACCATAACGCCGTTTCAGGCCCCGAGGCGCGGGCGGCGGCGGCGCGAGCGCTGGTCATCCGGGAGTTGCTGCTCCAGCGCGCGCGCAGCTTGGGCCTGGCGCCGGACGCGCGCGCCGATGAACGCGGCCGCGAGGAAACCAGCGAGGAAGCCTTGGTGCGCGCCCTGCTTGACGCGGAGGTCGAGACGCCGGAACCTGGTGAGGAAGAATGCCGCCGCGTCTACAACGCGGCGCCTCACCGCTTCGCGGCGCCGGAGCTCTACGAAGCCTCGCACATCCTCTTTGCGCCCGCTGAACCGGGCGAAGTCCAGTGGGCTGCGGCCCACGATCGTGCCGCTGAAGCGATCTGCGCGCTGTCGGCGGGTGGGAATTTCTCGGCGTTGGCGATGGACTCGTCGGATTGTCCTTCGGCGGCGCAGGGCGGTTCGCTTGGCCAATTGCAACCAGGAGACCTTGCGCCGGAAATCGAGGGAGCGTTGCTTGCGTTGCGGCCCGGCGAAGTTGCATCGGCGCCGGTGCGCACGCGGCATGGTTGGCACGTCGTGCGACTGGATCGGCGCATCCCATCGCAAACGCTGCCATATGATTTGGCGGTGCATTCCATTCGCGAGATGCTGCGCACGCGAGCCTGGACTGCTGCGGCGGCGCGCTACGTCGAGGGTCTCGCACAGGCGGCCAATGTCGAGGGCCTACGCTTGGTGTTCGGGGGCGGCGGCGATGTCTAGGAGCTTTGCGCTCGGCGATTTGCTTGCGCTTTCGCGGGCGTCGAAACTCGAACTCGAAACCTGGCTGGCCAACGCCGATCCCGGACTGGCATCGCAAGTGCGGACAGAAGCGCAAGTTCGCGGAGAGAGCAGCGCCCAGTTCGTTCGCATCGCTGTCGCGGACTTCTTGGCCGAGGCCGATGAGGAGGCCTGGGCTGATCTCCTCTCGGCGGCGCGCAGCGCTACCGACCCCGGTGCGGCGTGCCTAGGCAGAATGACGGCTTTCAGAATCGCCTTGGAGGTCAGGCAATGACTACGGGCGCGCGCGAGAGAGACGACACAGCGCGCATCGTGACGCCCCACGATCCGATCGAGTTCATTCTTGCCGAACATCTCAATCATCGGCGGATGTGCAAGGGCCTCGAACGGCTGGCGAATATGAGCACATTCGATGCGGCGCCGCTGGCCGGTATGCTCGACTATATCCGCTTCGACCTAACGCTCCACGTCATCGACGAAGAGGAGGACTTCTTTCCGCTGCTGCGCATGCGCTGCCCGTCGGAGGACGGCGTGGATGCAGTGCTGGAGCGCTTGGGCGCCGAACACGAGACCGACAAGATGCTGTCGTCGGAGGTCCGGGACATGCTCAATGCGTGCCTTATTCTACGCAAGCCCCCAAGCGCGATTGAGGGCGCCGTGGCGGCGCTCAGGTCGTTCGCCGCCAATGAGCGGCGTCATCTCGCACTCGAGAACGCTGTGGTCATTCCTCTCGCGCGCCGCAGATTGACCGCCGACGATCTGGATATGCTGAGCCAGCGCCTGCTGGCTCGGCGGCGGCGACTGACCATTGAGAATTGAGCGCCCTCAGCGACGGCGCATCCGCCGCCATTCTCACGAACACTTCGAGTATCCGCATTCGAGACACTTGTCGCAGCCCTCGGCTCGGATGAGCGCCGCCGCGCCGCATTTCGGGCAAGCGCGTGGTTTCGGTACGCGCACGGCGGGGGCGTCTGCGGCTGCCGGCGCAACCGCGTCGGCGTCGAGATGCTGCTGGATGACGTCGCCGATGGCGGCCAACAACGAAGGCACATAGCGCCCGCCCAGCCACGCCCCGCCACGCGGATCGAAGACGGCCTTCAACTCCTCGGCGACAAACGCGACATCGCCGCCGCGACGGAACACCGCCGAGATCATCCGTGTCAGCGCCAACGTCCACGCGTAGTGTTCCATGTTCTTGGAGTTGATGAAGATCTCGAACGGACGCCGGCGGCCGTCTTCTTCAATGTCGTTTATCGTCACGTAGAGCGCATGTTCGCTCTCCGGCCATTTGATCTTGTAAGTCTTCCCGAGGAGCGTTGGGGGACGCACGGCGAGAATTGGCTCCTTTGCAATTGCCTCAGCCGGCGTAGGCGTGCTGGGCGAGACAGAGAGTATCGAGCCGGTGACGACATTAGGGCGGTAGGTCGTGCAGCCCTTGCAGCCCAGATCATAAGCGCGGCGATAGACGTCGGCAAATTCCTCGAAGGCAAAATTCTCCGGGCAGTTAATGGTCTTGGAGATCGAGCTATCGATGAACTCCTGCGCCGCAGCTTGCATCTCGAGATGCGCACGCGGCGTGAGCGTCTGCGCGCTGACGAAGCTGTGCTCTGGAAGCGGCGCCTCACCCATGTGACGTCGCCAATGCGCGTATGCATAATCCTCGACTGTCTCCTCGGCATAGGAGTTGTCCGGCTGACGGCGCTTGCGTCGATAGTTGAACGCAAACACCGGTTCGATGCCTGACGAGGTGTTGCCGGCGAGAAGCGATATGGTGCCGGTGGGGGCAATCGTCGTGAGGCAGCCGTTGCGAAGGCCGTTGGCCTCGATCAGCGCACGCACATCGAGACCGAGCGAGGCAAGCATCGGCCGCTCCAGCATAGCGCGATCGTAGAGCGGGAACGGACCTTTCTCTGCGGCAAGCTCGGCTGACGCGCGATAGGCTGTGTCGCGGATGATTCTGAGCCAGGAGCGCGTCAGGGCGATGCCGTCGTCGGCGCCATAACGAGCGCCGCAGAAGATGAGCGCATCGGCCAAGCCCGTAACGCCGAGGCCGATGCGGCGCTTGGCTTTCGCTTCCGCTTCCTGTTCAGGCAGTGGGTAGCGCGAAATATCGATGATATTGTCGAGAAACCGGACGGCGGTCCTGGTCAGGTCCGCGAGCCTGTCTTCATTCAAAGCGGCCTTCGTTTCGAATGCGCGGTCGACGAGCCGTGAGAGGTTGATGGAGCCCAACAGGCAGGCGCCGTAGGGCGGCAGCGGTTGTTCCCCGCAAGGATTGGTCGCCGACAACGTTTCACAATAGGCCAGATTGTTGGCGCTATTGACGCGATCGACGAAGATGACGCCCGGTTCGGCGACGTCATAGGTTGCGCGCATAAGCTTCGCCCAGAGTTCACGCGCCTTCACCGATCGATAGACGACGCCGTCGAACTGCAAAGGCCAGTCTTGATCCGCCGCCAGCGCAGCCATGAAGGCGTCGCTGACAAGCGCCGAGACGTTGAAGTTGCGCAGGCGCGCCGGATCGCGCTTGGCGTCGATAAACGTCTCGATGTCAGGATGGTCGATGCGAAGGCAGGCCATCATCGCGCCGCGGCGCTGCCCTGCCGACATCACCGTTCGGCACATCGCGTCCCATGCATCCATGAAAGAAAGCGGACCGGAGGCTTGGGCGCCGACGCCGCGCACCGGCGCGCCGGCCGGGCGAATGGTCGAGAAATCCATGCCCACGCCGCCGCCTTGCTGCATGGTCAAAGCCGCTTCGCGAAGATGCTCGAAGATTCCGTTCAGACTGTCCGGGATTGTTCCCATCACGAAGCAGTTGAACAGCGTGACGGCGCGCCCCGTGCCGGCGCCGGCGATGATGCGGCCGGCCGGAAGAAACTTGAAGTCCGACAGAGCGTCCATGAAGCGATCGCGCCAATAGCTGCGCAGCCGTGCTCCTTCCGCGCTTGCCGCTGCATCCGCGATACGCGCCCAGGTCTGCTCAATGCTGGCGTCGCCGCCGCATCCGTCCTGGAAGCGGTATTTGGCGTTCCAGATTTCGCCGGAAATCGCAGCGTCGAACGGCATCACTTACTCCATATAGGCGCATTCAGATGGCGTGCAGGGTCCATGAGTCGCACGTAAGAGATAGGTAAAAGTCCCCCATGGGCGACGAGGCGCCGCAGTTTGTGATTTGCATCAAGCGTCCGCTTGACCCAAAGCAAGCAAGTCATTGGCTTGACGGGCATCAAATGAATTTCGCCTGCGTTGGGTTATACAAAGCTTAGCCGCGCGAACAGCGGCTAAAACGCGACGCTTTGGCGACCCTGCAAAAGGCCACGCCCCCATGGAGCCCCCAGGGAAGTCGCCAGAGCGTCGCTGGCGGCCCGCCATGGAACAGATTGGATTTCGGATCGCTGTGTTGGGAAGTCAGGTACGAAGCGCCGCGAAGCGGCGCGGCGCCGGTGTGAACGAAGCTAGCCTTATCCTTCACGACGCCTTGCTGCGGATCGTCCACGCCGACCCTAACTTGACCCAGATCGTGTCAAACCTCAGCGCCGTTCGGCGAGAGGTCGAAGCGGCTTTCGCCGGTCACCGCGCGCCAAGCGCTTGGCGGGGGAACTGAGATTTTCCATCATATCCGGCCAGTCAGCGCGGGTTTGGCGTCGACTGGCGGCGTTGGGCTGGCCAAGCCACGCATCAGGCGTTGGGTGAGAACCTTGACCTTATGAACCGATAAGCAGCGAACCATCCGCCGGAGAGCGTGGCCACGAGCACCGCGAAGAGCATGGTCGCGCCAGTTGGCAGGGCGACGGCGAATATCGCGGAGAAGACCGGAACGGCAAAAATTATAACTGTCAATCCGAGCAATGCGCCGCTTATCAGCCAGTAGAACGGGCGCGGTGATAGCCACCGTAGGTCCGCGGACATCGAATCGCTCAGCGCCAGGATCAGGTTCGTGAGCACGAGCGCCATGAAGGCGGCGCCGCGCGCCTGCGCTTCATTCTGGCTCTGCAGCGCCGATGCGTAGAGTCCAAAAATGCCCCCGAGCGCCACCAAGCCTTGCGCGACGGCGAGCAGAAGTTGTGAAGCGCCGAACAGCGGTTCGTCCCGCCGCCTGGGCGGGCGTCGCATGGCGGTTCGTTCGCTGGGCTCGCTCTCGAACACCAAGGCGCAGATCGGATCGATGGCCAGTTCGAGAAGCACTACATGCATAGGGTAGAGCAGGGGCGGCAAGCCCAGCAGAATCGGCAATAATGCGAGGCCGGCGATCGGAACATGGATCGCCGTTATGAAGATAAGAGCGCGGCGCAGATTGGTGAAGATGCGCCGCCCCATGCGGACGCCGGCGACAATCGAGGCGAAGCTGTCGTCCAAGAGCACAAGATCAGCCGCCTCGCGCGCAACGTCGGTGCCGCGGCTGCCCATAGCGATGCCGATATCGGCGGCTTCGAGTGCTGGCGCATCGTTGACGCCATCGCCCGTCATGGCGACAACCTCGCCGTTGGCTCGCAACGCTTCGACGATTATCAATTTTTGCTCCGGCGCAACACGCGCGAATACACGCAGCTCCCGCAGCCGCGCGCGCAATGTCGGCAGCGGGAGCGCCGCAACTTCGCGGCCAAGCATGACCTCGCCGGATGCATCGATGCCTGCGTCGCGGGCGATGGCGCGCGCCGTGTCGGGATGATCGCCGGTGATCATGAGCACCTTGATCCCTGCGGACCGCGCCTCGTCCAAGGCCATCGGCGCGTCGGGGCGCAAGGGGTCGACGAAGCCGATTAGACCCTTGAAGACAAAGGGCGAGCGTTCCGGCTCTTGAAGCGCTTCCGATGCTTCGGCCCGTCGCTCGGCGACACCCAGGATACGTAGACCGTCGTGCGCGTACGCCTCGACCCTGTCCATCAGCGGCGCGATTTCGTCATCTGAAAGCTGGCAGAGCCGAAAGATTGCTTCGGGCGCGCCCTTCGCGGCCGCGATATATTCGTTCTTCTGCAACCGCCAGAGCTGGATCACCGCCAATGTCCCTGGCCGCAACGGCCAAGCACGAAGCGGCTCGCCGTCGACCAGCGCGGCGCCGGATGCCAAACGGATAGCCCGGTCCATCGGATCTACCGGGCGCATTGCGGAGGCCAGCGCCGCGGTCTGCAACAACGTTTTCGCATTGCCGGGAGGGAGGATGTCCCGGTCGATGTCGTGATCGACCCCGTCGGCCCAGATGCGGGCGACGCGCATGCGGTTTTCCGTGAGTGTCCCAGTCTTGTCGACGCACAAGACGGTCGCGCCGCCAAGCGCCTCTATCACTGCGCTGCGGCGCACGAGCACGCGTTGTGTCGCCAGCCGCCAGGCGCCGAGCGCCATGAACACCGCGAGCACCATCGGAAATTCTTCCGGAATGAGGGCCACGGCCACCGTTATTCCGGCGAGCGCGCCGGCGAGCCAGTCGTGCCGGAGCAGGCCATAGGCAGCCGCCACGACAAGGCAGAAGCCAATCGCGAAGACGCCAAGCAGCGCGACGAGACGGCCTGCGGTCCGTTGCAGCGGCGTCGGTTCATGAGCGCTGTTCGCGAGCGAACTGCCGATGCGCCCGAAAGCTGAGTGCGCGCCAGTGCGCGAGACCGCGATCGTCCCTTGCCCGCGCACGACGAGGGTTCCGGCAAAGACGTTCGAACCCGTCTCCGCATTCGGCGCGCCTTCTGCAAGATTTGCGTCAACCGGCGCCGCAGTCTTCACGACGGGAGCGGATTCGCCAGTCAGCAGCGATTCGTCGACGCTCAGCATTTCGCCGCCGATCAAGATCCCGTCCGCCGCAAGCCGCTCGCCTTCACCGACCAGCAGCAGGTCGCCGGGCGCCAGATCGCGCGCCGGAATTCGCACCTCGCGCGCATCGCGCATGACACGAACGTGCGGCTGCGACAGGTCGCGCAACGCGGCGAGCGCCCGCTCGCTGCGGAGTTCCTGGAAGACGACGAGGCCGACGGTGCCGCAAGCGCCTGCGAACAGGAACAGCCCTTGTCCCAGATCGCCGAGCGCGATGTAGAGCGCAGTGGCGCCGAGCAACAGCAGGAACATCGGCTCGCGAGCCGTTTCGGCAATGATACGCAGGAGATCGCGCCGCTGTGCTTGCGGTAATTCATTGGGGCCGTACTCGGCGAGCCGCCGCTGCGCTTCGGCTGTGCTCAGCCCGCCAAACGGAGTGATCCGCGCCACAACGCGATGCCTAGCGCTGGCGTGTCGGTGGGGGACGCGCGCCTGCGCGGACGTGCGCATTGTCGGCGAGGCTGTCTCCGGGGAACAGCACGACCTGATCGCCGGCCCGCAATCCGCTCCGAAGGGCGCGGTAGTTCGAGTCGCCGTTGCCGATGGCCACCGGCGTCAGGCGCGCGCGACCGTTGATGATGCGGAAAACCGCCCAGTCCGCACCGTTGCGGACCAGTGCGTCAGTCGGAACGCGAAGCAAATTGTCAGCGCGCCACAAGACAATTCGCACGTCCACGCGGAAACCGTGGCCAAGTGGAG
>JAFEDV010000282.1 GCA_018241475.1 Pseudomonadota bacterium
CTGCCCGGCACGGTCATCTTCGTTTTCCAGCCGTCGGAAGAAGGCCCGCCAGCCGGCGAAACCGGCGGCGCCGCGCGCATTCTGGCGGAACACGGCCTCGACAATCCCGCGCCGTCGGCGATCTTCGGGCTGCACGTGGTGCCTGGCCTTCCTGGCACGATTTTCTATCGCCCCGAAGGCTTCATGGCCGCTGCCGACGAGTTCCAGATCAACCTGCATGGCCGCCAGACGCATGGCGCATGGCCGTGGCAAGGCATCGACCTGATCTCGCTGAGTGCGGCGATCGTCTCGGACTTCAACCGCATCGCCGCACGCACGGTCGACGTGACCAACACGCCCACCGTACTCTCCGTCACCACCATCAACGGCGGCAATCGCTGGAACATCATTCCGCAGGATGCGCTCATGGCCGGCACGTTGCGCACCTTCGATCCCGCCGAGCGCGTCGCCGTGCAGCATCGCATGGAGCAGACGGTGCAAAGCCTGGCGCAGAGCTATGGCGCGACCGCCGAGTTGCATCTAACCGAGCACGGCCGCGTTACTTACAATGATCCCGCGCTCACCGCATGGGCGCTGCCCGCGATGACGGAAGCCGCAGGCGCAGGCCATGTCGACCCCGCGCATGCGCGCACCATGGTCTCGGAGGATTTCTCCTACTATCAGGAGCACATCCCAGGCCTCTTCGTGCACCTGGGCGCGAGCCAGGACGGCGTCGATCCCGCCACCTCGGCGCCCAACCATTCGCCGCTTTTCAATCCGAACGAGCGCATCCTGCCGCTGGGCGTGCGCGCCCACGTACTATTCGCGGTGCGCTATCTTGAAAGCGGCGGTCTGCATACGCAGGCGCCGGCCGCACAGCACTGACCCCCGCGCCGCGGCGCGGGCGGATGCGTCAGCGAATCTTCTCGACCTGGCCGTATTCCAAATCGACGGGGGTTTCGCGGCCGAAGATCATGACCGCGACCTTCAGGCGGCCGCGCTCTTCGTCCACTTCCGACACCATCCCCTCAAAGCTCTGGAACGGGCCGTCCGAAACCTTCACCTTCTCGCCGATTTCGAAATTGATCACCGGGCGCGGCTTGGCGACGCCGGCTTCCGCCACCCGGCCAAGGATGCGCTCGACTTCCCGGTCGCTCACCGGCTGCGGCTTGTTCTGCGTGCCGAGAAAACCGGTGACCTTCGGCGTGTTCTTGACGAGGTGGTAGGCCTCGTCGGTCATTTCCATCTTCACCAGCACGTAACCGGGGAAGTGGCGGTGCTGACGCACCTTCTTGGCGCCGCGCACGACTTCCGTGACTTCCTCGGTTGGCACCTGAATGTCCTCGAACTGGTCCTCGAGACCCTGGCGCTGCGCCTGATCGCGGATGGCTTCAGCGACCTTGCCTTCAAAGTTCGAGTAGGCATGCACGATGTACCAACGCGCGCGGCCGGAACCGGCTCGCGGCGCTGCTGCTGCTTCTTGCTGATCTTGTGCCTCAACCATGATCCTGCGGCCCTAGTGCCCGATGCTCAAAATCAAACGGATGACGAAACTGGCGAGGGTGTCGACCACAAAGAAGAACAGAGCCGCCGCAACCGTGAACATCATCACCATGATGACGGATACGGTCACTTCGCTGCGCGTGGCCCAGGTGACCTTGCGCGCCTCGGCGCGCACTTCGCGCCAGAACTGAAAGGGACCGCCTTTGCGGCGCGGTTCTATTTCTTGATCGGCCGTGTCCATCGCCATCTGAATTCCAAGACTTTCCGTTCCGTGTGTCGCCGTCTTCAAGTCGTATGCGCCCAGCCCGCGTGCAAGGCGCGGGTGGCAGGAGTTGAGGGACTCGAACCCCCGACCCTCGGTTTTGGAGACCGATGCTCTACCAGCTGAGCTAAACTCCTTTACCGCCCCGCCGCCATTCCCTGCGGGCAGGCATAGGAGCAGCGGCCGCGCTGACTTCTTCAGACTGCCGGCCGGTCAAGGCAAGCGCTTATGCCCGAACGAAAAGGGACCGGCAAGGCGGGATTTCGGGCCTTGTCAGGGCGCCTCGTCGGTAGCCTCGGTGCAGAATGCCGGTCGGCGGGCAGCGTCCAGAAGGCCGCAGCTGCGGCGGATTTCCGCTTCGATCACGCCGCAGGAATTGGCGGCGTTGCAAGGCGGATGGGTAGCCGGGGATACCTGAACGCACTGGGCGACAAGCTGCGCCGCATCTTGCGCGCCGCGCGTCTCGGCGCAGCTCTTCGAGGCCTGGCGGATCTCCTCCTCCGCGGACTGGCGCAGGTTATAGCCGTCGCCGCCACGAATGTTGTCGGCGCGCCAGCCCTGCGGCGTCGCCACCATGTCCCAGGTCTCGACCCGCGCATCGCCCGCCACGGTGAAGCGCGCCACCACCGTCGCGCGGCCATTCGCCGGTTGCGACGTCGTCGTCACGGCGACCGCGCTCAGCGGCGAACAATCCTGGCAGTCGAGGACCGGATCGCCGTCGATGAATGGTTCGTCGTTGGCCTGCGCCACATCCGACGCCTGGCGGACAAGTGTCTTGAGCGCCTCCGACAAGGGCAGATCGTCGACGTTGGTCGTCTGGTTGTGTGCGTTGCGTTGCGTTGCAGCGTCATAGACTGCCCGCACGACCGCCTCGGGCGACTGCGGTGACTGGGTCGGCGCCTGCTGCTGCGCAGGTGAGCACGCCGTCAGCCACGCGCCGAGCACCACAACGAGAATCGCACGCATCCGCCGCCCTCCTGCCCTCACCGCGGCAATGCTAAGCAGTTGGGCCGCGTTTGCCCAGCGCGGCCCGCCAAGCTGGAGGTGCGGGGATCGCCGTTACTCGGCGTACAGCACTTCCCAGGTATGACCGTCCGGGTCCGTGAAGTAGCCCGTATAGCCCTCTTCGTCGTTGTGCGCCGCGGAGATCGTGGCGCCCGCTTTCTGGGCCTTCGCCATGATCGCGTCGACATCGCCTTTGCTGTCGGCGAAATAGCTGATGATCATGCTGGCATTGCCGCGCGTCGCCGGCCGGTTTCCGACCCGCTCGGCATAGGCGGCGAAACCGCTGCGGTCGAGCAGCGTGAGATAGACCCCATCGACATCGAAGGCGGCGTGATCCTCGTCGGTTTCTTCCGGTGTCAGCCCCAGGCCGTCGCGGTAGAACGCCAACGACTTCTTCAGGTCATCCACCGGAATCGTGACACAGGAAATCGCTAAAGGCATCCTACCCTCCTCAAGCTGACGCGCAGGCCGCGTCCCGCCCGCATCCGTGGAGGGATTCTGCGGACGCGAAAAGCGTCGCAGGCCGCGGGCCGGATCCACGAAACCAGCGTCCCGCTTCCCCAGCAAAGCGAAAAACCAAACGAAATTCGCGCACTGAGCAGTGTCCTTGCCGCATCGCACCTGATGAATCCGCGACTGCGAGATTGTGCGCGATTGCTGACCGCTGACGCCGTCCTCAGATGTAGGCTCCCAGAATGGGTGATCACCACAGGGGTATGAACCACATGCGTACTTGGATTATCGGCGCTGCGGCGTTGCTGGCCGTAGCGGCGGCGCCGGGCGTTGCATCAGCAGCCAGCGGCTACGTTGGCCTGAGCTACAGCAACACCGACGTCAACCACGGCGGCAGCAACAATGCGTGGGGCGCTGAGGGCTCGGTCGCCTTCTCCGGCAGCTCGCAAATCTCGTTCGAACTCGACGGCGCTGTCGCTGACGGCGACCACACCGACACCGTGACAAGCGCCACTGGGCACGTGTTCGCGCGCAACGACGACTACCTGTTCGGCGGCTTCGTTGGCGCCTCGCACGTCAACAGCAGCACGACCTGGTCCGCCGGTCTTGAGGCGAACAAGTACTTCGAGAGATGGACGCTGGCGGGCGCGGTTGGCTACGCCGACAACAGCGACGCCAACGTCAAGGGTTGGGGCGCCAACGTGCAAGCCCGCTTCTTCCCCACCGACAACGTGCGCCTTCAAGCTAATGTCGGCTATGCTCGCGTTGATTTCCATCCCGGTCATGACAATGCGTGGGCCGCTGGCGTCGGCGCCGAGTATCAATTCGACGCGGC
>JAFEDV010000283.1 GCA_018241475.1 Pseudomonadota bacterium
CGGCGCCATGACCTTCGGCGGCGACGGCTTCTGGAAAGTCATCGGCGCGCTGCAACAGGAAGAAGTCATCAAACTGGTGAAAAGCGCCTTCGACAAAGGCGTCACCTTCATCGACACAGCGGATGTCTATTCCAACGGCCTCTCCGAGCAGGTGACAGGGCAGGCGATCAAATCGCTGCCGCGCGACGAATTGGTCATCGCCACCAAAGTGTTCGGCCGCATGGGCGCCTACAGCAACGATCAAACCCCTGAAGCGCAACGCCGCTACAATAATTCAAATCTCTGGGGCCTCTCCCGCAAGCATATCTTCGACGGCATCGACGCCAGCCTGAAGCGGCTCGATCTCGACCATGTCGATCTCTATCAGGTGCACGCCTTCGATCCGCTGACGCCGCTTGAAGAAACGCTGGAAGCGCTCGATCAGATCGTGAAGAGCGGCAAGGTGCGCTATATCGGGCTCTGCAATTTCGCCGCCTGGCAGATCGCCAAGGCGCTCGGCATTTCGGCGCGCAAAGAGATCGCGCGCTTCGAGTCGCTGCAGATGTATTATACGATCGCCGGCCGCGATCTCGAACGCGAGATCGTGCCGCTCGCCAAGGACGAGCAGCTCGCCATCCTGCCCTGGAGCCCGCTCGCTGGCGGCTTCCTTTCCGGCAAATACACCCGCAACGGCGCGCCCACCGAAGGCGCCCGCCGCGTCGCCTTCGATTTCCCGCCGGTCGACAAGGAGAAAGCCTACGACATCATCGATGTGATGAAAGAGCTGGGCGACGCGCGCAAAGTCTCGGTTGCGCAAATCGCGCTCTCGTGGCTCCTGCACCAAAAGCACGTCACTAGCGTCATCATCGGCGCCAAAAACGAGCAACAGCTCGCCGACAATCTCGCCGCCACAAGCGTCGAACTCTCCAGCGACGATCTCAAAAAGCTCGACGACGTCTCCAGGCTGAAGCCCGAATACCCAGGCTGGATGCTGCAACGCCAAGGCGGCGAACGCACAAGCGGCTTGTCGTAAACGGAGCGCGGGCCTCCAGGCCCGCTCTTCTGCCGCCTCCACTATTCGTCATTCCGGACGCGCGAAGCGCGATCCGGAACCCAGGGGCAACAACAACCGCGCTTTGCCGCTCCTGGATTCCGGGCTCTCGCTAGCGCGAGCCCCGGAATGACGAAGGTTGCCATCTACGTCTGCAATTGGCGAAAAGCAGACCTTCAACAAACGGGGAAATAGGGGGATGGGCGCCTACGCCATCCAACACTTTTCGGCGCAATTCGCCTTTGGAATCAACAAAAGCAG
>JAFEDV010000284.1 GCA_018241475.1 Pseudomonadota bacterium
GATGCACGACGAACAGCGCCTCCGGCTCGTCGCCGGACCGAATCTTGACCATCAGCGGCGGCGAATTGTTGCGCCGCTGCTCGGCGCGCACCACTTCGCCCAAATAAAACAGCACGCCTTCGATCGATCGCACTGTCACGCGCGGCCGCGCCGCCGCGGGATCGCAGGAAAACCCAAACCAGCGGTTCGAGCGGGGTCGCACCACCTGATAGGCGCCGTTTGCCTGCTGCTGCAATTCGAGCTGCTGCGCAGCAATCGCCGCCGCCCCTTGCAGATCGGCCGCGTTCGGCGAGGCGAGCGGCGGGCTGAACGGCTGCGGATTGGACTCGGAGCAGATCTGCAGCGGCGCCGATTGGCTGTGCAGCCAGGTCTGAAACGCGTTGAAGTCCGCTTCGCTCGACGGGTCGTTGTTGTAGCTTTGCCCCTGGAACTCCACGCGTTCGATGAACAGCGTGTGCAGCAGGTTCGGGCGCCAGCCGGCATCGATCAGCGACTGGTACAGACCCAGATCGATCGACGTCTCGATGGCGCGGTGGAACTTCTGGTCGTTGAGGATGGCGAGATTGAAGGACGGCGAGGCCTGCCCGCCCACCGTAAAGCCCGGACTGATGACGCCGCCATCGCCGCCCTCGTGCGCGGTCGCGCTCGCGCCGGCTGACAGCGAGCGCTGCATGCTGCCGGTGAAGCCAAGCAGGCGCGTGAACACCATTGAGGTGCGATCGCGCGCGCGCATGACGTTGCGCACGATCATCAAGCGCTCCGCTTGCGCTGCGGTGGTGTTGAACTGGTCAGCCTGCACGTCGAGCGGCACGGGGCGGGTATAGAAGACAGTCGGCACGCATCCGCCCAGCGCCGCCGCCGCCGCGATCAGACCAATACGCATGCCCAGCACTCCTTTGTGATTCTGCGTAGTCGGGGTTCGTTAAGAAAAGAGCCGCCGGCGCGAACCGGCGGCTCCAATCTTCACTGAACGCGGGCGGAATTACGCCGTCCAGCGGTCCAGCATCTTCTTGGCCGCCTCGCGCCCGCCGATGCCGAAGGCGATCGCCACCGCCACTGCCACTGCGCCGAGGATGAGCCCGAACGCCAGCGCGATGATGTTGTTGGCAAGACCCATGAAGCTCAGACCGACGGCCGTGGAGAGAATGATCACGCCCCAGCGCACTGCGATCGACATGATGTCGGATTGCGCCCCGCCTTTGCCGACCGCCGCCGCGAGGATGTTCGCCAGCAACACGCCGAAGGCGATGATGATGATGCCGAAGAGCAACCGGCCGGCGAGGTCGACGATCTGGCTCAGCATCACCGCCATGGCGCCGAAGCCGAGCTGGCGCGCGGCCTCCACGCTCGCGAACAAGATGATGCCGATCAGCACCGCGGTCCCCACCATCCGCGACGGCGGGAACTTCTTGAAGTCGATGGTGTCGACGCCCGGCGTCGGATCCATCTTCTCCATCGCCACCTTGATCGGCTCCGCCGAGGCCAGCTGATTGATGATGTCGTCGAAGCCGATCGACTTCAGACCCTCCTCCGTCAGCACCGCGATCCAACGGCCGACCATGTAGGCGATGAAGATGATCAACGCCGCGCCGATGACGTTCGGGATGGCGCCGAGAATGTTCTGCAACATTTGCGTGGCGGGATCGGAGATGGCGCGGATGTTCAAGACGCCGAGAGCGGCGATCGCCACCGGGATGATGATCAACGTGAAGACCAGAATACCGAGCAGGCGCGCAAGGCCAGGTCCGCGCGGCGTCGCCGTCACGCCGGCGTCGACCAGACGGCGGTCAAGCTCGACCGCTTCCACCGTGGCTTCGACCATGCGTCTCACGATGGTGGCGAGCACGAAGCCGATGAAGAAGATGAGCCCGGCCCCGACGACCTGTGGCAAGTACAGGAGGAAACCCTGCACCATGGTGTTGAGCGGGGCGATGATGCTCGACGCCCATGGGCCGCCGAGTTCGTTCAGCGCCGCCATCAGACCGAGCAGCCACACCAGCCAATAACCGACTTCGCCGATGCGTTCGCCGACGTCCACCATCGGCTTGGCGCCGCCGGGGCCTGCACTGTCGCGCCGCGCGAAGAATGGAATCCGGTCGATTGCCTTGGCAATGCTCCACTTCACTGCCTTCGCGGCGAAGTGCGCCACGACAAGAATGATCGCGGCGATGATGATCTTCAGGCCGTATTCGTTGAACCACTGCTGCAAAGTCGTCATATTGAACATGAGGCCGTCTCCCTCAGGACCGCACGAACCTACCCGAAGCTTTGCCCAACGATATGCGGATTCCGACGCGTTGCACGCAGCAGGCGTGTTTGTTTCGTGCTGCGACTGCGAAGGTTTCGCGCGCAAGGCGAATTACGCGCGAAATCAGCGTTCCATAACCAGATCGCGCACGGGCGCCGCCGACGCGGAGCGCGCTATTCGCCCGCGAGCAGTGCGCGACACCGCGCGAGTTGTTCCCCTGCCAGCGGATCGTCGAGCACGAGGCGCTGCTGGGTGTAGCTGGCGCGGCCGTGCGGCATGTAGGCGATCGTGCGTTCGGCGCCGCCATCGCGCACGACATAGGCGATCTCATGCTCGGAGTCGCCGATTGCGCCATGGTCGCGTCGGATGAGCACCATGCCGTCACGCAGGCCCGCCGCGTAGGCCGGCAAGGTCGGATCGACGCCCGAGATGACATTGTGGTTGGCGATGGTGGCGTCGATGTCAAAGCCGCGGCTGAACACCGGCGTTTGGCGAGTGACAATATCTCCGCATGGCGCGAACACATCCTGCGGCATCGCAATGGGCGCGCCCAGCTCGACGTACGTTGCAACATCGCTGCGGACGTCGACGCCCATCCCGTTCATCAGCTCCGAAAACAACCGCGTCGCGTTCGCATGCCCGGCCTGCCGCGCGCGCTCGCGCATGCGATGCATCACCTCGTCGAGGGAGTGGCCCCTCGCCCGGAGCCGGGCGTCCCAGATGGCCGCCAGCATGCGCCCGCGCTGGTAGGGAAGCTTGCCCACGTCCTGGTCGTTCCAGAAATCTGCAACTATGCGGGCGTTCGGTTGCGTGCGCATGGGCGACTGCGCGTATGCGCTTAGCGTCTCGTTGAAGTCAGCGGCGTATTCTGCGGGCGTCCACACCCCGTCTCGCACCAGCAGGCGGCCCGTATAGAAATCGGTGAAGCCCTCGGAGAACCAATAATCCGCGGCTTCGTCATGATCCGGCATGCCGCCCACCTGGATCGGAATCCAAGTGTGAATGCCTTCGTGCGCCAGCGTCCGCGTCATCTGTCGGAGGTCGGCATTGGGCGTGGCGAAGAAAGCAAATGAATCTTCCAGCCCCGTGCCGCCGATCGAAAGCCAGTTCGGGTTCGGGGACATGAGCTGAACCAGCGTCACAAGATACGGCGTCGAACCATCGCCCCAGAAGCTGCGTTCGCCTGAGATGATGGTGTTTACCCGCTCGGCGAACTCCGCGTCGGTAAAGCTCCACTGCCCGCGCATCGCCACGCGGATGCGCGGATCGGCGCCGCGCACGATGCGGAAATCGCCGGCGACAGCGACGCTCTGTCGAGCGTGCGACAGGGTGAGCCCAGGGTGCTCAAGATCGGAGGCAAACGACCAATTGCGCGGCAGTCCGTGAACGCTCACGCGCGTGGGAGAATTGTCGTCGACCCCGGGCTGGATGATGAAAGCGTTGCCGATCAGGTGAAAGTATGTTGGCCGGATCACCGGCCGATACGCATTGCCTTGCTCGCCCGCCGGGTCGCCGGACCGATCTTGGATGACCCGATAGCGCACATGACTCGCCGCATCAGGCCGGTGATGCAGCAGGCGATGCCAGGCGTCGGCGCCGTCGCTCATGGTCGCGCCGGAAACCACCTGCAGTTCGGAGACGCCGCGCCACAGCTCGCGCTGACCACCCCATTCGTTCGGCAACTCAAGCGGTGTTTCGCCGCCGTGTGCGCCGCGAAACGTCAAATCGATTTGCACCGATGTGAGCGCTCCGTCTTCGAACAATGGCGTCATCACATAGTTGACACGCGGCGGCGCGCCAAAAGCCGCGCAGGTCAGCATCGCCGCGGCCAGCATCGTCCACCGCACTGGTCTTGGCATTTATCCCTCCGCCCGGCGAAGATGCATCCGCCGCCTCTGGCGGATGCACTCACTCCCCCTCGTCGAACTTCGCCGCCACCAGCGCCTCGATCGCGTCGAGCGCTTCGGCCGCTTGCGGGCCCTCCGCCTCCACCTCGATGTCGGCGCCGCGCCCCGCACCCAGCATCATCAGGTCCATCAAGGAGCAGGCATTGGCTTCGTCGTCCTCGCGCCGAACCACGATGATGGTGCCCTCATAGGTGAGCGCCAGTTCCGCCAGCTTGCGCGAGGCGCGGGCGTGCAGGCCGCGCGCGTTGACGATGGTGAGTGTCCGCTTGAGCCCCATCGCTGGCGAAGCTACTAGCCGCCGCCGGCCAATTCCACCGAGGCGACGCGAATATAGCGCCGGCCCGCGTCCTGCGCGGCCAGCGCCGCGTCGGCCAGGCTGAGCTTGTCGCGCACTTCCGCCAGCTTGATCAGCATCGGCAGGTTCACGCCGGCGATCACCTCGATCTTCACCTGGTTGATCACCGAGATCGCGAGGTTGGACGGAGTGCCGCCGAACATGTCGGTCAAGACGATCACGCCCTTGCCGCGATCGACGGCGCGTACCGCGTCGATGATGTCGGCGCGACGCTCTTCCATGTCGTCATGAGGGCCGATCGCGACGGCGCGCATCTGGTCCTGCGGTCCCAGGACATGCTCCGCGGCCGCGACGAACTCATCCGCCAAGCGGCCGTGGGACACCACGACGACGCCGATCATTCAGAACTCCCGCCCCCGGCTGCAAACCGCCATTCTACGAGTTCGCAGTTGCGATAAAAGTAAAAGCCGCACGCTTTCGACAGTTTCCATTGCGGCTACTGCCGCTGAGACGCCGCCAGCGGCAGCTCCACCACCAGCCGGGCGCCGGAGGAGCCTCCCCCGCTCGCCATCGGTCCGGCGCGCACCAAGTTTTGTGCGTAGATTCGCCCGCGGTGCGCTTCGACGATCTGACGGGCGATCGACAGCCCCAGCCCTGAATTGCCCCCGAACGCAGCCCCGACGGGGCGCTGGGTATAGAAGCGCCGGAAAATCGTTTCGAGATTCTCTTCCGGAATTCCGGGTCCTTCGTCGTCGACGGTAGCGCGGACGATCGGCCCTTCCTTCGTCCGCGTCGTTTCCGCCGAAACATAGACGTGTCCGCCCTCGGGGCTGAACGAGCGGGCGTTATCGATCAGATTGCGGAACACCTGCCCCAGCGGCCCCTCCTGGCCGAGCACGATCAGGCCCTGCGGCTTGGGCCCTCTGAACACCACCTCGACGTGCCCGCGTGCGTCCTCCGGCGGCTCGTAGGCGCGCGTGAGTTCATAGAGCAGTTCGCCGAGGTCGATGCGGCCGACATCGCCGCGCGCGGTTTCCGCTTCGATGCGCGTGGCGCGGGAAATGTCGGTGATCAGGCGATCCAGCCGCTGCACGTCTTGCGCGACGATGCCCAGCAATTGTGTCTGCCGATCCGGATCCCTCACTGTCCGCGCCGAGTCGACCGCCGAGCGGATCGAGGCGAGCGGATTCTTGATCTCGTGGCTCACGTCGGCCGCGAAACGCTCATTGGTGTCGATGCGGTCTGCAAGCGCGTTGGTCATCGCCTCCAGCGAGTGCGCGAGCGCCCCGATTTCGTCGCGCCGCCGCGATACATCCGGCAGCGACAGCCGCGTAGCGCCGGTCACCCGCAGCCGGTCCGCCGCCTGCGCCAGCCGCCTGAGCGGCTGCGCGATGAAGAGCGCGAGCAGCAGCGACGACAGGAAGATGGCGATCCCCGCGCCCAGCACGAAGGGGATCATGCTGGCCCGCTCAGCGACCAGAATGCGCTCGACGTCCGGGCTTTCAACCGTGACCGTTCCCAGGACGCGCTGCACACGCCTCAGCGGCAGCGTCACCGAGACGACCCGCTCCCCACGCTCATTCAAACGTTCGCCGTAGACGATCTCGCCGCCCAGCGCGCGCCGTCGCGCCTCCGCCAGAGTGATGGTCGGGCGCCATGGCGTGAGCCGCCAGTATTCGACGCCTTGCGCGGCGTCCTCGAGCGATTGGCCAAAGTTCGACCGCCCTCCGATCTGAGGCAGCGGCGTTTCTTCGACGACGTCATAGATGACGTCGGTGTCGGCCACCAAATGCCCGTCAGCCGCCGCAACCCGCACGCGCGGCCCCTGTCCCGGCCGCGCCCCTTCCGCGACCGGCGGCAGCAGGCGGCGGAGCACTTCCCGCACCGCCGGCTCGTTGATGGACGGCGAGGGGTCGCCCTGAACCGTGCCGGTTTCGATCAGCAGATTGGTGATGAGTTCGCCCTGGGTGCGCAGGTTCCCGTATTGCGCCTCGGTGAGCCCGGCGCGCATTTCCGACAACAGCAGCACCCCGACCACCAGGATCAGGAAACCCGCGAAATTCCAGATGAAGATGATCCGGGCGATGCGCGAGCGCGCGATCGCACGGAAACCCTCAGCTCTCGTTGTAGCGGTAGCCGACGCCATAAAGCGTTTCGATCGCGTCGAAGTTGGCGTCGATGTCGCGGAATTTCTTGCGGAGCCGCTTGATGTGGCTGTCGATGGTTCTGTCGTCGACATAGACCTGATCATCATAGGCCGCGTCCATCAGCTGGTCGCGGCTTTTCACGTAACCGGGGCGCTGGGCCAGCGCCTGGAGGATGAGGAATTCCGTCACAGTGAGCCTGACCGGTTCGCCCTTCCAGGTGCAGGCGTGGCGGTTGGGATCGAGCGTCAGCTCCCCCCGTACAATCGGCTTCTTGTCGCTGCCCTCCGTTCCGGGCGCGCCGGCGCGCGTTCGGCGCAAGAGCGCTTTGACCCGTTCGCTCAACAGCCGCTGCGAGAACGGCTTTTTGATGTAGTCGTCGGCGCCGACATTGAAGCCGACCACTTCATCCATCTCATCGTCCTTGGAGGTGAGGAAGATGACGGGGAGATTGGAGCTTTGCCGCAGGCGCCGCAGCACTTCGACGCCGTCCATGCGCGGCATCTTGATGTCGAGGATGGCAATGTCGGGCGCGCTCTCGGATAACGCCGCCAAGGCAGTGGCGCCGTCGGTGTAGGTGCGCACCGTGTAGCCTTCCTGCTCGAAGAAGATCTTGAGCGAGGTGAGGATGTTCTCGTCGTCGTCGACAAGGGCGATAGTGGCCATGTGGAACCGGACTTCCTGACGTTGTCGTAATGAACTGGTGCCGCCAGTCTTAGCGGTCAAGCGGGTCGAAGGAAACCCAGTGCGATTTCAAAGCGGCTCGCGGGTATTTGAAGGGGTGGCGACGATGCGGCTCTGGCGACTTTTCTTCTGTGTGGCGGCGCTCAACAATCTCGTCATCGGCGGCGTCATGCTGTTCAACGCCGACCAGGCCGCCGCGCGCATCGGCGTGGCCGGTCCGGCCGCCGGCTATACAGTGGGCTTCGGCGGGCTGCTCATCGCCATCTTCGGGCTCGCCTATGCGCTGGTCGCCTATCGGCCGCTTCCCAACCGCAACCTCGTCGCCATCGGCGCACTGAGCAAAGCCTCGACTGTGGTGTTCGCGTCCTGGCATGCGATGGCCGGCCACATCCCGCAGAACGTTTATCTTATCTCGATGGGCGATTTGGCGTTTGCGGCGATCTTCGCGATCTTCCTCCTGCAAACGCGCAACGCGCAGGGTGCGACGCCTTAACTTCAACCAGAGTCATTCCGGAGACGCGAAGCGTCATCCGGAACCCAGGGGCAACATGCGCGCTCGACGATCCCTGGGTTCCGGGTCTCCTCCGGCTTTCGCCAGAGTCGCCCGGAATGATTCTGATAGTGTTCAGCTCGCTCTCGCTTCCGACCGGCTCAGCGTGAACCCGCGCCGATCCGCGTTCGTGCACGCAATCCCGTCTCGCGTGACCGCGCAGGCAAACGGTCCGCCGGTCCAATGCGCGCCTGCCGCGAGCATATCACCGCCACAGCAACTCGCATCGCCGACATGATCAATCCGCGCAGCCGCTCCGTGCGCTGATAACGTGAAGCGCAGATAAGCCGGCTCGACCCGATCGCAGATCAATTGCGGCCCGCCGTCTGGCGTTGTGTAGGTATCAGTCCCGCCCGCCGGCACATAATCGCAGCCAACATTGCCGCCCGCAGCCTCAAACTGCGCCGGCGCGTTGGTCGGCGCAGTGGTGGCATCCACCCGTGCGCTCGTGACGGCGCTGTCGGCCGCTGGAGAATTGGGCGTTGGCGCGCTGGGCGAACACGCAACCAACGCGAGCACTGCAAGCGACGTGATAAGGCGCATCCGAATCCTATGCGCCTGCGCCGATGGAATCTCAACGATGAAGAAGCCTTATGGAGCGCCGGCGTCCTCGCCGGCGATGCGTCGCCACCCAGCTGAAGAAAACTGCCAGTCCGTCGGGCGCTCCACAAGCCCAGCCGCAACCGGATTGTTCTCCACATAGGCAGTTGTCCACTCGAATTGCTGCTCGGACCGCATAAAGCGGTCGAAGTACTCACGCTGCCACAATGCACCTTTGCGGCCTAGAATTCCGTTGATCTCATGCGCGCTGAACGACTTCCATCGCTGAACGATCTTGGGCACCGTTCCGTTCTCAAGCACCTCGATCACCACATGGACATGTGTTGGCATCACGCACCAAGCGGCAAGCGCATAGTCGCCGCCGTCGCCGTGCAGAAGGCTCCCCTCAACAATTGATGCGGCCC
>JAFEDV010000285.1 GCA_018241475.1 Pseudomonadota bacterium
CGGCAGCTTGAACGACTGCCGTTCCTTGCCCTCGTCATCGACGACGACGACCTGCATGTTGCGGCTCATGACGATGAGTTCGCCTTGCGCGTTCTTCACGGTGTTGCGGTTGACGAACCGCACCTTACCGTCGTGCGCGCTTTCCATCGCCGATGTTTCCGCAACTTGCGCGGCGCCGCCGATGTGGAAGGTCCGCATCGTCAGCTGGGTGCCCGGTTCGCCGATCGATTGCGCAGCGATGACGCCGACGGCTTCGCCGATATTGACCGGCGTGCCGCGGGCCAAGTCGCGTCCATAGCAGGCGCCGCAAACACCCGTGCGGGTTTCGCAGGTCAGCACCGAGCGCACCTTCACGGCTTGCACCGCCGACTTCTCCACCAGCGCCACCGTGTCCTCGTCCAGGAAGGCGCCGGCCGGCACGATCGCCTTGCCGGAACTTGGATCGGTGATCGCCACCGCCGCCGTGCGGCCGAGGATGCGCGAACCGAGGCTGACGACAATGTCGGCGCCGTCGATGACGGCTGTCATCTGGATCCCGTCGGTGGTGCCGCAATCCTCTTCGGTGATGATGCAATCCTGCGCCACGTCCACGAGCCGGCGCGTCAGGTAGCCCGAGTTCGCGGTCTTCAGCGCGGTGTCGGCGAGGCCCTTGCGGGCGCCGTGGGTCGAGTTGAAGTATTCGCGAACCGAGAGCCCTTCCTTGAAGTTCGAGATGATCGGGGTCTCGATGATCTCACCCGACGGCTTGGCCATGAGGCCGCGCATGCCCGCGAGCTGCTTCATCTGGTTCTTCGATCCGCGTGCGCCGGAGTGCGCCATCATGAAGACCGAGTTGAGTTCTCCCGTGCGGCCATCCTTGAGCTTGGCCGGCTTGGACGCCTCGTCCATCATCGCGTCGGCGACCTTGTCGGTGCACTTCGACCACGCGTCGACAACCTTGTTGTACTTCTCGCCTTTGGTGATGAGGCCGTCGGCGTATTGCTTCTCGTACTCAGCCGCCCGCTTGCGGGTTTCCTCGACGAGCTTTTCCTTCGCCGCCGGCACGACCATGTCGGCCATGCCGAACGAGATGCCGGCCTTCGCCGCTTCCTTGAAGCCGAGCTGCATGATGCGGTCGGCGAAGATGACCGTCGCCTTCTGCCCACAGTGCCGGTAAACGGCGTCGATCAGATTGCCGATCTCCTTCTTGGTCAGCGTCTGATCCAACAGCGCGTAGCTGATCTTGGGGTGACGCGGCAGCAGTTCCGCTAGCTTCATGCGGCCCGGCGTCGTGTCGATCGTCCTGCGCACCGGCTTGTTGTTGGCGTCGACCGTATCGTAGCGGCCCTTGATCTTGGTGTGCAGCGTAACAACGCCCGCCTCGAGCGCGCTTTCGACTTCGCCGATGTTGGCAAACAGCTTGCCTTCGCCCGGCTCGCCGTCCTTCATCAGCGACAGATAGTAGAGACCCAGCACGATGTCTTGCGACGGCACGATGATTGGCTTGCCGTTGGCGGGCGAGAGGATGTTGTTGGTCGACATCATCAGCACGCGCGCTTCCAGCTGCGCTTCGAGCGACAGCGGCACGTGCACCGCCATCTGGTCGCCGTCGAAATCGGCATTGAAGGCGGCGCAGACGAGCGGATGCAGCTGGATCGCCTTGCCTTCGATCAGCTTCGGTTCGAACGCCTGAATGCCCAGTCGGTGCAGCGTCGGCGCGCGATTGAGAAGCACCGGGTGCTCGCGGATGACTTCCTCGAGCACGTCCCAGACTTCCGGCCGCTCCTTTTCCACCATGCGGCGCGACTGCTTCACGGTGCCGGAGAGACCTTTCACGTCCAGGCGCGCATAGATGAAGGGCTTGAACAGTTCGAGCGCCATCTTCTTCGGCAGACCGCACTGGTGGAGCTTGAGGTCCGGACCGACGACGATCACCGAGCGCCCGGAATAGTCGACGCGCTTGCCGAGCAGGTTCTGGCGGAAGCGGCCCTGCTTGCCCTTCAGCATGTCGGCGAGCGACTTCAGCGGACGCTTGTTGGCGCCGGTGATGACGCGGCCGCGACGGCCATTGTCGAACAGAGCGTCGACCGCTTCCTGCAGCATCCGCTTCTCGTTGCGGATGATGATATCGGGCGCGCGGAGTTCCATCAGCCGCTTCAAGCGGTTGTTGCGGTTGATGACGCGGCGATAGAGGTCATTCAGATCAGAGGTGGCGAAGCGGCCGCCATCGAGCGGCACCAGCGGACGCAATTCCGGCGGGATTACCGGCACGACTGTGAGGATCATCCATTCCGGCTTGTTGCCCGAACGGATGAAGGCCTCGACCAGCTTAAGGCGCTTGGCCAGCTTCTTCGGCTTCAGCTCCGATGTCGACTCGGCGATCTCCTTGCGCAGCTGCTCGGCTTCCTTCTCGAGATTGAGCTGCATCAAAAGCTCGCGAACCGCCTCGGCGCCGATCGCCGCCGTGAAGCTGTCTTCGCCGTATTCGTCCTGGGCGCGGAGGTAGTCTTCTTCCGTCAGCAGCTGCTTGGCTTCGA
>JAFEDV010000286.1 GCA_018241475.1 Pseudomonadota bacterium
CCCGGCGGCAGCGGATCGACCCCCGCCGGCTCGATGGCGATGTAGGCGCCGCCAAGGAGACCTTCGCTCGCCACCCGCGCCGTCGACTGATCGAGCACGTGCACGTTGTTGTCGAGCGTCATGACGACGTGCGCGTTGTAGGTGGTCGGATCGAGCGAAATGGCGCGCACGGCGCCCACCTTCACACCCGATACGCGCACATCGGCGCCGACATTGATGCCGTCGACACGCTGGAAGTTGGCAACCAGATTGTAGCCGGCGCGGACGCCGCCTTGTCCGGCCTGCGCCGCCGCATACGCAAAGAAGCCGGCGGCGACGACCACCACGATCGCGCCCAGAATGGTCTCACCCCAGCGTTCGCCGGTCACTTTTGAGCTCCTTCGTCGGGTGTCCACGCTTGATAGTCGGAGGCGGCTGCGGCGCGTACGCCGCCGCGCGCCAGCGATCCCTTCGGCCGATAGGCGCGCAAAGTGCCCGTCCAATTCGGCTGGTGATCCTGTTCCCACTTTTGGCGCTTGAGCGGCGTCACCGTAGGCGGGTCGGCGATCGTGTGGTGCAGCCAGCCATGCCAGTTCGGCGGCACCCTCGAGGCTTCGGCCAAGCCGGCATAAATCACATAACGACGTTTGCGGCCTTCGAGGCTCGCACGGCGTTCCTCGTAATAGCGGTTGCCTTGCTCGTCGGCGCCTACGAAGGCCCCGCGCCTCCAGACATCCCACAGTGCGCCCAAGGTGGCGCCGTTCCACCAGGTGAAGAGCCTCTGAAGCAGCTGAATCATGCGCGTTGAATCTGGTCCCTGAAACGCAAGACGGTTGCGTCGGCGGCGGACCATATGGCCAGCCTCCCGCTCCGTCCAGTGCACCCGCGAAACAATATCTTGGGATATCCGGCAGCACGACACCACTATATGTTGATCCGGTTCCGGGTTGAGGCGTATCCTGGCGTCGATCGATCGGGAGCACGAAACCATGACCCGCGACAGCGACGAAGACCTCCGCCCAACCGCCGAAGCTCCGCCTGCCTGGCCCGAAGCCATGACGGCGACCGCGGTCGACGCCGGCTTCGTGGTCGAAACTGCACGCGGGCCCAGCGTTTCGGCAGCCATCGCGCGACTGGCCCAACGCATCGGCGATTGGGCGCAAGACGCTCAGCTCCGCCGCGACATCGAGACATTGTTGTGCGAAGGCAAGATCGGTTTCGACTTGCCGCTCGTTCGCGCTGCCCTGTCCGACGGCACCGAGCTCGCGGTCTCCGCGGCGTTGCTCACCTGGCCGCAGGGCGGCGGCGCCGAAGAACTGGAAGCCGTCTCGCGCGCGCAGCGTTTGCTGTCGTCCGGCGCAAAGCTCGGCATCGCAGGCGCGCCGAGCGCCGCCGCGCTCGACGCGCTCGACGCGGCCGCGCGCATGTCCGACCCGAGCGGCGCGAACGGCCCCGCCATTCTGGTCCGCCCCAGCGGCGAAGATGCATCGGCCCTCATCGGCGATGACGCGGCGCGGACTCGCGCGAGTATCGCGCTCAGCGCCGGCGCACGCGCGCTCGATGCGGCGCTTGCCGATCTTGCCATCGAAGCCGTGCGGAGCGGACTCGACGCCGCCAACGGCGGGGTCCGCCGCAAAGCCGCCGCCGCGCGTCTTTCTGGCGCGCCCGACGCCGACATCGTCGCTGCGCTTGCGGGCGCGGTAACGCGCGGTGCGTA
>JAFEDV010000287.1 GCA_018241475.1 Pseudomonadota bacterium
CAGGCTCGCGACGGCGCCGAGGAAGAGTTCGAGCGCCTGCTCAGGGATCTTGCGTTCTCGGTCGACGCCGACGAGCCGGGCTGCACCTCCTACGTGCTCACCCGCCAGCTGGGATCGCACCGGCATTTCGTCGTGCATGCGCGCTTCGTCGATTGGCGCGCATTTCGTCGCCACGCCGAGACGCCGCATTTCAACCGGATGCTACCGCGCCTGACGCCTCTGCTCGCTGCTCCCGTCTCCATGGAGATCTTCCTGGAGGTATGAGCGGCGTCGCCGTGCGGTCACGCCAGGGGCAAAGTTCACCATGATCGCCGTCGCAAACGAGAGCGCGCCGATCAGCGCGCTCAAGGTATCGGGCGCGGCGCCGGCGTTTTGCGGATGCATGGTTGTCAGCGTGACGAAGCACGCCGACATCGCCGCAGCCGCGCCCAAGGCGATCCGCGTGCGCACGTTGGAGCCGCGCGTGCGCCAGAACAGCCAATGCGCCCAATAGAGCGCCGCCGGCGCCAGAAAGCCGAGGCCGGTGAAATGCAGCGCCGCCCAGGGCGCGCGCGACGGCCCGACGCTTTCCCAGTAGGGCGTGAGCCAGAGCGTCGCGCTGACCGCGCTGACGGCGAGCGCTGCTGCGCCTAGCGTCAAGGCCGCCGCCATGCCCACGGCGCTTGCGTCGCGCTTGCCGGCGCGCGCCGCCACGGCGAGCGCGATCGTCAGCCAGGCCGCGACATGGACGCCCGTCTCGACGAAACCAATTGGCTCCATCAAGGGCGCGCCGGCGGAGAAGATGAGCCGCACCGACAGATCGGCGGTCAGCACGCCCAGCAGCACCGACAGCACTTTGCAGAGTGAGGCGGTCACCGCCGCATCGCGCCGATAGGCGAGCGCCGCCGCACCGCCGACCAGCACCGAAGGCAGCGCCAGCGCCGAAGCCACGACGAGCCACCCCTGCCACATCGGCGCTTCGCGCAGCACCAGCCCGATGCTGGACAGCGCTTCGAACGCCGCAAGCAACGCCGCCAAACAGGCAAAGACTCGCCACGCGCCGCTCGGGAGGCGCCAATTGGTGAACGCAAGGCCAAATGCCATCGCCGCGAAGGCCGATGCCGCGAATGGCGACGGCGCCGCCAGGAAAATGCCGGACGCCGCGCTAAAGAAGGCGCCGGACACCAGCACCCAAAGCGTCAGCTTCAGCGGCGCAACGCCGCGTGCTCGCCATTGCGCCGCAAGCGTGATGACGCCGCCGAGCAGCGCCGCGAGCCCGATGAACGCGGCGCCCGCTGCGTGCGGATCGGCGAGGCCCTGATGCGACGCATAAAGCGCGGCGATCGC
>JAFEDV010000288.1 GCA_018241475.1 Pseudomonadota bacterium
ACCGCCGGCGCCCTCGCCGGCATACACCGGCGCCGGCCGGCGAGGGCGCCGGCGGTCCATGAGGACGCTTTTCATGCAACTCGCTCGTTTCCCGCGCCGCCGCTACACGCCGTCCTTCACGCCGATGGAGCGTGCGCCGAATCTGAGTGCGGCGCTCGGCGGTCCGGAAATCTGGATGAAGCGCGACGATCTGCTCGGTCTCGCCGCTGGCGGCAACAAAACCCGCAAGCTCGAATTCCTGGTCGCCGACGCGCTGGCGCAAGGCTGCGACACCCTTATCACTGTCGGCGCCCCGCAATCGAACCATTGCCGGCTGACGCTCGCCGCCGCCAACAAGGAGGGCCTGAAGTGCCGGCTCGTGCTCGAACAGCGGGTGCCGGGTTCTTACGATCCAAACGCCAGCGGCAACAACTTCCTGTACAATCTGCTCGGGGTCGAAGCGATCACGGTTGTCAACGCGGGCGACGACCTCAACGCTGCGATACAGAAAATGGCCGGCGACCTCGAAGCGCAGGGCCGCAAAGGCTACATCATTCCGGGCGGCGGCTCGAATGCGCTTGGCGCGCTCGGCTACGTGGCGTGTGCGCACGAGATCGCGGCGCAGAGTTTCGATGTCGGCGTTTCGTTCGACGCCATTGTCGTCGCCTCGGGCTCGTGCGGCACGCACTCGGGGCTGCTTGTCGGCGCCAGCAGCGTGAATTTCGACGCCCCGATTATTGGCGTCAATGTTCGCCGCAAGCGCGCCGAGCAGGAGAGCAACCTTTTGAAGCTTGCGGTTGACACCGCCAAGCTTCTCGAAATCGCAGCGCCGAAGGCAAGCGACGTGACCGCGCTCGATGAATGGGTCGGCCCCGGCTACTCATTGCCGAGCGACGAGATGGTCGAAGCCGTGCGCATGACGGCGCGCACCGAAAGCGTGCTGCTTGACCCGGTCTATTCCGGCAAAGCCATGGCCGGCCTCATCGGCCTCGTGCGGCGCGGCCATTTCAAGCGCGGCCAGCGCGTGCTGTTCGTCCATACCGGCGGTTCGCCTGCGCTCTATGCATACCAAGACGTACTGCGCCAATCATGACCAAGACGATCGGCGTCATCGGCGGCATGGGCCCGGCCGCCACCGTCGACTTCTTCGCCAAGCTGCTTGAAGCGACGCCAGCCGAGCGTGATCAGGATCACCTGCGCGTACTGATCGATTGCAATCCGCGCGTCCCTGACCGCAACGCCGCCATCGCCGGGCGAGGGCCATCGCCCGGTCCGCAGCTCGCCGACGCCGCACGCGGGCTCGAGCGCGCCGGCGCCGATGTGCTGGTGATCGCCTGCAACACCGCGCATGCCTTCGCCGCCGACATCCAGGCTGCGGTGGACATTCCGTTGCTTAGCATGATCGAAGCCACTGCCGACGCCGCCTTGGCGGGTAATCGATCGCGCGTCGGCGTGCTCGCGGCGGACGGCTGCCGCCGCGCCGGCCTCTATCAGCGCGCCTTCGCGGAGCGCGACGTCGAGGCGCTGTTTCTAAACGATGCCGCGCAGCAGGACTTCATGCAGCTGATCTATCGCATCAAGGCCGGCGACATCGGCGATGCGTCGCGCCGCGCCATGGAGCGTCTTGCCATCAGCCTGAACGCCCGCGGCGCCCAGGCGGTGATCGCCGCCTGCACCGAGGCGCCGCTCGTCTTGAACGCCGATACGCTTGCGACGCCGGTGATCAGTTCGACGGATGCGCTGGTCGCGCGCGTCGTGGCCTTCGCGCGGGCGGGCTAACCTAGGCCTTCCGCTTGGCCGGCGCGGCCGAAGTCCAGCCTTCGGCGCTGGCCGCCAGCGCAGGTTGGAATTCGGACGGCGGAATCCATTCTTCGCGGAACCAGGGATTTGCGCGGTTGTCGAAGATGCGCTTTAGCCAATCACCGACGCGCTGGAGGCGCTTTGTCTTCATCGCGTCGGCATGATGCACGAGCCAGAGCGTCAGCTTCGCAAGCGGCTCTTCGCCGATCATCTCGAGTTCTGGCGCCACCTGCAGCGTCGCGGTCGGCAGCGCTGCGATGCCGGCGCCCGCACGCACGGCGTTGACGACCGCCGCGCTGGAATTGGTTTCGA
>JAFEDV010000289.1 GCA_018241475.1 Pseudomonadota bacterium
ATCGACGACGAGGCGATCGTCACCCAGCAAACCGTGGTCGAGCCGGCGCGGCGCGCCGCCGATGCGCCGATGCGCCGTCCGCTCGTGACGCGCCCGGGCGGCGAACCGGCACACGAACCGGCGCCGCGTCCGGCTGCGCGGGAGAATTATGGCGAGCCGCGTCCGAGCTTCGCCAACGACGACATTCCCGAGCAACGGCGTCCTGCGGCCGGCGGCGGCTTCAGTCTGTTCGGATGGCGCAAGCCGAGCGTTCCCGAAGACGAGCTCTCGCCGTTCGCGGAATTCGGCGATAGCGACGAGACGGCGCCCTCGAGTCGCGAAGAACGCGTGCGCGACCCTTCGCTCGACGAAGAGCTAGAAATTCCGGCTTTCCTCCGCCGGCAGATGAATCCGCGCTAAGCAAGCATCCGTCAAACAAAGATCAGGCCGACCACAAACGCTTGCGCAAGGCCGCTTCGCGTTCGCTGAGCGCGCCGGCTTGCGCCAGCGAATCGAGGCGCGCGAGCGCTGAACGGCGGCGCGCGTCCGCGTCGGCGCCGCCGAGACCGGCGAGATGGGCTTCGACGAGCGCCCGAAAGCGGAGCGCCTCGAGGCTCTCGGGATCGACGAAGATGCGGTTGACCAGATCGAGTTCTTCTTCCCACGCTGCCCGCGCTGCCAACGTGTCGCCGCACGCGCGCGCTGCGAGCCCGAGGCGCTCAAGCGCCACGGCGAGCATATGCGCCGAGGCGGCGTCGTTTGGGGCGCTCTCGGCCAGATGGATGCGCAGGCTCGCGCTCTCTGAGAACGCGGCGCGCGCCGATTGCGGCGATGCTGAATCCAGCGCCGCTTCGCCAAGCTTGATCAGGCTTGCGGCGAGGTTGCGCTTGAAGCGTATGTTCTGGGGCTCCGCAGCTTGCGCGATGCGGCGAAATTCAACTGCGCGCGCGAACGCATCGTACGCCTTGGCGCCTTCGCGGCCGGCGAGGCGCGCGGCCTCGCCTAGGCGATCCCAGCACGCGGCGGCTTCCGCAAACCAGATTGCGCCCGCCCCGTCGCCCGAAGCGAAAGCTTCGCAGATCTTGCGAGCGGAGTCGGCTGCGTCGCGCGCCAGGTCGATATCGCGGCCGCGGAGGGCATGGTCGGCCTGATCGAGCATGGTGTGAACGAGAAAGCGCGCCTGCGGCTCGCTCCCATGCGATTGGGAGTACAGGCGTTCCGCCAGCAGACGCGCATGCTGCAGCGATTCGGTAGCCCCGGTCGGCTCGTCGATAGCCGACAGCAACGCTGCCCGAACGCGCCATGTCCCCGCAAGCGACCAGGCTTCCCCGTGATCGGATGCAAGCTTGAGCCGCGCTTGCAGCGCCTTGTCCATCGCCGCGCGAGCTTCGCCCCTGGCGGCACGGAGATAGTCGGCCTCCGCCGCCAGCGCCCAGGCGTCGGCGAGGACAGCGCGCCAATGCGGTTCGTCCGTTTCAGTGATCGCCAGCGCTTCGTAACGCTGAATCGCCGCGTTGAGGCGGCGGCGCGCCTGATTGGGATTGCCGTTGTCGAGATCGAATGCGGCCAGTCGCATCTCGGCGTCGGCAATGTCGGCGGCGATCGGGGGCGTCTCACCGACTTGCGAGGCGCACCCATAGAGCATGGCGAGGGCGCCTTCGGCGCCGGTGCGGGCGCGTTCGAATTGCTGTTCTCTGGCGTCGAGTTCGGCCAAACGCCCGCATGCGCGGGCGTACCAGCGCGCCGCCACGGCGTCGCTTCGATCGCGTGCGAGCAGGGCGTCTTCGATGCGAAGCGTGGTTTCATAGAATTCGCGCGCACGAGGGTCGCCCTGAAAGCGCGCGATCTCGCCGAGCATGAAGGCGGCGCGGGCGCGTGCAGTTTCATCGACGGCATCCTTGAGCACCAGAGCCGCCTCCGTGCGCGCTGCGTCGAGGTCGCCCGCCTCCGCGTGCAGCCGCGCCAGCGCCAAGCGCGGCGCCGAATCCCGCGGCTCGAGCGACAGCACAAGCGTGAGCGCTTTGCGGGCCAGCCACGGGTCGTCACGCTCGGCCAGGGCACCAGCCAGACGCGCCGCGGCGGCTGCATTGGGGCCTCCGCGCTGGGCCTCTTCAAAGAGGGCGTCGGGGTCCAGGGAAGGGCGCCGCGGTAGGCGATCTTTTTCCGGCATTTTCAGGCTTCTTTGCCAAATTCGTTAACAGTCACAAACGGTAACGCAACGTGTGTTGTGGCTCGGGGAACTCTCGCCTTAGAGGAGTTTCGGGTCGGGGGGCCCAAGACCCTTCTAGGGGACGAGAGGGTGACCTTGCTGCGACGTCAACAGACTATTGCCGGGCCTGCAATGTGTGCGGGCGTCGGCGTCCATTCGGGGACACACGTGCGCCTGGCGTTGACGCCAGCGCCGGTCGACACCGGAGTCGTGTTCGTTCGCTCCGATCTCAAGTCGGCAGACAACGTCATCCGCGGCCATGCCGATTACGTGTCGGACACGCGCAACTGCACCGCGCTTCGCAACGCCTCGGGCGCCGAGATCGCCACGGTGGAACACTTGATGTCCGCGTGCGCCGGCCTCGGCATCGACAACCTGATCGTGGAGGCCGATGGCCCCGAATTGCCGATCCTGGACGGCTCTTCCGCCCCGTTCGTGCAGGTGCTGAATAATGCCGGCCTCAAGGTTCAATCGGCGATACAACGGGTAATCCGCATCGTCGAGCCGATCGAAGTGCGCATGGGCGCCAAGAGTGCAGCGTTGCTGCCGGCTGTCGATTTCGAGGGCCTTCACCTCGATGTGACGATCCGCTTCGCCGATCCCGCAATCGGTGTGCAGCGTCGTCACGTGGATCTGACGCCACAAAGCTTCCTGGGCGAGATTGCCGACGCTCGGACATTCGGCTTCCTGGCAGATGTGGACAAGATGCGCGCCGCGGGCCTGGGACGGGGCGCCTCGATGGCGAACACGCTGGTTGTGGATGCCGGCAAGGTTGTGAACCCCGAGGGGCTTCGCTTTGACGACGAGTTCGTTCGCCACAAGCTCCTGGATGCGGTGGGCGATTTGGCCCTGGCCGGCGCGCCGGTTTATGGCCGCTTTGTGGCGGATCAGCCCGGTCACGCGCTCAATTCGCGCCTGGTGCGTGCTCTCCTCGACACCCCTGAAGCGTGGCGTTGGGAAGGCGAAACGGGCCTTGCCGTCGAGCCCGACGTTCGCCCCGCCTTGGTTGCCGCCGCCAGCTGATACTTCCCGTTCGTCCGACAGCCGCAGGCGCTTTGCGCCACGTCGGTTGTCCTGTATCAGGCAAAAAGGGGGATCGGCGGGGGTCGCCTGATTCGTCGAGGTAGAGGCAGGTTGATGAGCCCACGCATGAAGCACGTCACCCGCGCCGTCGCGCTTGCGATCCTGGCTGCGGGACTGGGCGCGTGCGCCAATAGCCGGCACAACCGCGAAGCCGTTCAGTATTCCGATGAACCGGTCGAGCGCCTCTACAACACCGGCGCAAGCTATATGGATCGCGGCCGTTGGCCGGAAGCGGTGGCTGCGTTCCAGGAAGTGGAGCGCCAGCACCCGTATTCCTCCTGGGCGCGCCGCGCGATCCTGATGGAAGCGTACTCGCACTACCAGGCCAACGAATACGATCCGGCGATCGAGGCTGCGCAGCGCTTCATCTCGCTGCACCCGGGCAATGAGAGCGCGCCCTACGCCTATTACCTGATTGCGATTTGCCATTTCGAACGCATTGTCGACGTTGGCCGCGACCAGGGCACTACCGAGCGCGCACTGGCGGCGTTGAACGACGTCGTGCGCCGGTTTCCGGAAAGCACCTATGCGCGCGATGCGCGGCTCAAGATCGACATGGTCTATGACCAGCTCGCCGGAAAAGAGATGGAGATCGGCCGCTTCTACCTCACCCGCGACCAGCACCTGGCGGCGATCAACCGTTTTCGCAATGTGATCGAGAACCCGAACTTCCAGCGCACGTCGCACGTGCCGGAGGCGCTGCATCGTCTCGTCGAGGCCTACCTCTCCGTGGGCATGACCGACGAGGCCCAGCGCATGGCTGCGATCCTGGGCTACAACTTCCCGGGCAGCCCCTGGTATCAGCGCACCTATGCGCTCATGCAGCAGCGCAACGTACAGCAGGTGACGACGCAGGAAGCACGCCGCCGCGGCTGGCTCAGCCGCACCTTCGGCGCGGTGTTCTGATCCTCCTCGCTGGGGAGGCCACGTGAGCGGCAAGGCGGTCGACAAGCTGACGGCAAAGGAGGCGGCGGCCGAACTTGAGCGGCTGGCCGCTGAAATCGCGCGTCACGACAAGCTCTACTATTCGAAGGATGCGCCGGAAATCACCGACGCCGAGTACGACCTGCTGCGCAGGCGCAACGCAGCGATCGAGGCGCGGTTTCCGTCCCTGGCGCGTGAAGACAGTCCGTCGACCCGTGTCGGTGCGGCGCCCGCCGAGAAATTCGGCAAGGTGCGCCACGCCGTGGCCATGCTATCGCTCGACAACGCTTTCGACGCAGAGGACGCGCGCGCCTTCGTGCAGCGCGTTCAGCGCTTCCTGAATCTGAATGCGCCGCCGGAGTTCACGGCGGAGCCGAAGATTGACGGGCTCTCCGCATCGCTTCGCTATGAGAGCGGCAAGTTCGTGCAAGGCGCCACGCGCGGCGATGGCCGCGAGGGCGAAGACGTGACGGCCAATCTGCGAACCATCGCCGACATTCCCCATACCGTAAAAGGTGCGCCCGCAGTGCTGGAGGTGCGTGGCGAGGTGTACATTGAAAAGGCGGCGTTCGCGAAGATGAACGCCAGGCTCGAGGCGGAAGGCAAGCAGACCTATGTCAATCCGCGCAATTCGGCGGCCGGCGCGCTGCGGCAGCTCGATCCAAAGATCACCGCAGCGCGCCCGTTGCGCTTTTTCGCGCATGGCTGGGGCGAAGTCTCGGAGCCGCTGGCGGGCAGTCAATACGATGCGATGCGGCGGCTGGAGAAGATGGGGTTTCCGCTCGCCGGACTGAAGCGTGCGAGGAACGCAGAGCAATTATTGTCGGAGTACGAGCGAATCTTCGAATCTCGCGCGCGGCTCGCTTACGAGATCGACGGCGTCGTTTACAAAGTCGACAATCTCGCGCTGCAGCAGCGGCTGGGGTTCGTCTCGCGAAGCCCGCGCTGGGCGATCGCGCACAAGTTCGCTGCCGAACAGCAGACGACACTGCTTGAGGGCATCGACATCCAAGTCGGCCGCACCGGCGCGCTGACGCCGGTTGGACGGCTGAAGCCGGTGTTTGTCGGCGGCGTCACCGTTACAAACGTGACGCTGCACAATCCGGATTACATCGCAGGCGTCGACAATGACGGTCAGCCCATTCGCGGGGGGAAGGATTTGCGCATCGGCGACACCGTGGTTGTGCAGCGCGCCGGCGATGTAATCCCGCAGATCGTGGACGTGCTTCTGGAGAAGCGGCCGAAGGGCGCGCGGAAGTTTCACTTTCCCGAGACGTGCCCGGTGTGCGGCAGTCGCGTCGCGCGCGAACTGGAGCCGGGCGAAGCGGGCGCGATCGCGCGCTGTACGGGCGGTCTCAATTGCCCGGCGCAGGTCGTAGAACGGCTTATCCATTTTGTGGCGCGGCGGGCCATGGACATCGAGGGGTTGGGCGCCAAGCAGATCGAGGAATTCCATGAGCTGGGCTGGGTGAAAGAGCCCGCGGACGTCTTTCGGATCGCCGACCATCGCGGAGAGCTCATGGAACGCGAAGGCTATGGCGAAAAGAGCGTGACCAATTTGCTCGCATCGATCGAAGCGCGGCGCGAACCGGAGTTCGCGCGCTTTCTCTATGCGCTGGGCATCCGCGACATCGGTGAGACTACTGCCGGCGTGATCGCGCGCCGCTTCGAAAGCTGGGACGCCTTCGAAGCGGCCGTGAGGGCGGCGGCGAAAGCGCGGCCGGGCGAAACTTACGAAGTTTTGGCGCGCGTGGCGGGCCTGGGCGACGGCGCGCGGACGGCGCTTATCGAGGCGGCGCCGGCGTTGAGAGCGCCGCGTGGCGATCTGCTCGATGAAGGCGAGGCGCCGAAGATCAGGGGTGTGTCCGCGAAAGCGTGGGCAAGCCTGATCGATGCGTTCGGCTCAGTCCCGGACGCGATTGCGGCCGTGAAAGCCGCTGCGAAAGAAGCGCCTGGCGACGATTATCTCGAACTCGGCCGTATCGACGGCGTAGGTCCTGTCGCGGCCGGTCATTTGGTGGACTTCTTCGCCGAGAAGCACAACACCGACGCGCTGAAGCGCCTCCTCAAAGAGGTCACCGTCAAGGATCAGCCGCGGGCGGCGACCTCGAGCAGGGTGGCGGGGCTCACGATCGTCTTCACGGGCGCTCTTGAGCGGATGACCCGCGACGAAGCCAAGGCGCGAGCGACCGCGCTCGGCGCGAAGGTCGCTGGCAGCGTCTCTAAGAACACGAATCTCGTCGTCGCCGGTCCGGGCGCCGGCTCGAAGCTCGCAGAGGCCGAAAAGCTCGGTATCAAGGTCATCGACGAAGACGCCTGGATCAAATTGAGCTCTTAATCCTCATAGAGTTGGGCGGTGCTCAGGAACTGGCCGAGCTGCACGTGTCGTTCCGGAATGCGGTACATGTGCGTGTATTGCAGGATTTGCCTGGCGATGAGCCGTACGCGGACGGCGAAGGGCGGCAAGGCGGCGTTATCGAGCAGCGGCTGCTGAAATGGCTCTATGTCGCCGCGCTGAAACTCCAGCGCCATGCTCATGCGCGCCTCGTCGGCGAATTCGCTGCTGAGGCTTCCCCAGTGCAAAACCGCCTGGTTCCAAACCAGGAAGTCCCCGGGCTTTGCGGGCAGAGCGCGGGAGGCTTGCATCCCCATCGGCTGGGTCGACCCGGGCCGGTTGTAGTTCGAATCGAAGCATGCCGGCACGATGTACATGCACCCGTTCATCGGCGTCGCATCGCTCAACGGAATCCAACATGTCAGCGACAGAGGTGAACCGTCCGCCGCCAATGCGCCGACGCTTCTATCGCGATGCGGGCCCCACCCGGATTCACCTTTGGCAGGGTCGACATGCCATGCCCAGAAGGCCGGCAACAATTTATAGCTGCCGAGGAAGTTACCGATCACCGGCCCCAGCCGGCGAAAGCATTCCCAGGGCTCGTCGTAGGTCCACACGAGAACGGGCGGCAATCCGAATTGAACCAGTCGCTTCACGGCGCCACCGATTGTCGGCGCGAGCGTCTTCAGACGCGGGTCGACGTCGGTGAAGTAGCCCTCTCGCGCCATGCGCCTGCGGAGCCGATCGTGCGATTGTTGCGGCTGTGTGGCTGCCCCCGCGGCGATTGTCCCAACGTTGAGTTCAGGAGCAAGCGCGCGCCAGAAGGATGCTTTGCACAGGTCTCCGGCGCTGATGGTGCGCGAGGACTGCAGGGCATCGGCCATGGCACCGTCCTACTCCCTCCGCGAGCGCCGTCAACGATGCGCGCATTTCAGGCGCGGGGTCGGACGTCGGCAAGTGCAGCGGCGACAATGACTACAACGTAGACGGCCAGGATAGTCGCACCCGCCGTCACGCCGAGCTGCCCTGACGCCGGCGGCATCAGCATGGCGACAATCTGCAGCGCCACGAGAAAGGCGATGAACAGAATCGCGGGCCACGCTGTGCGGTTCTGCGCCTTCCGGCTGGCGACCCAGACAGCGCCGAACACTGCAAGCAATCCGATTTCGACCGCCTGCTCGGCCACGGGGTAATTCCAGAGGGCGAAGCCAACCTTTGGACCGCCCGGATAAAGCAGCAAATCCGGGCGATGTACGATGAGATCAAGCAGCCAATGCGAAAACACGCTGGCGCCGACAAGCAGGCTGGAGAGGGCGGACAGGCGCAGCAGCACAATGCATGCGAGCGCAGCGGCGACCGACCATGCCGCGGCGCCCGGCAGCGAATGCGTCCAGGGCATGTCGTAAAGAACGAGCGTCGAGCCGGGCAGCGCCGGATCGGCGCTCGCATGTTCGACGCCGGCCATGATGAGGGACGACCAGCCAATGTCGATGAGTTGGCAACCAGCCGCGAGCGTCCAAAGCGGCGTCCTCGGCTCGATCGCCTTCGCCGCGAAGGCTGCCGCGTAGTGGCCGACAAACATCGCTTAGCCGCCCATCGCGCGCGCGGCTTGCAACGTGTCCGTATATTGCTGGAAGCCCACGATCTTGCCGTTCTTGAACTTCCACACGTGTGCGAACTGAGCGTTGATCTTCTTGCCTGTGGACTTGGGCGCGCCGCCATAGCGGCCAAGGGTCACGATGGTATCGCCAGCGTCGATGAGTTCTTCTTCCTTGACGGAGAAGCCGTCCCATTCGCCGCCAAGCCGCGCGAATACGCCGCCGAGCACAGCGTCGGGACCGATATACGGATTTTTGTCGGCGTAGGGGAAATTCTCGGCTTCGTTCCAAACGATATCCGGCGCCATCGCGCCGAGGACCGAGGGAATGTCGCCCTTCTGGAAGGCGGCATAGACGCCGCGGATTACGTCAGCATTGCTCATGATCGTCCCCTATTCCTTCAAAGCGGCGCTGTCGCCGCTTCGAGCCAAGCCTTTGCGTCGCCCTCGAGCTGCGCGCCGATGATGGCGCACACGCGTGCGTGATAGTCGTCAACCCATCCGCGCTCTTCCTTGCTCAGCATTTGCTTGACGATCAGTTCGCGTGCAATGGGAACGAGCGTCAGCGTCTCGAATCCCAGCATCGGGCGTTCGCCGCCTTGGATGTCGGAAGCAGGGGTGACGACCTGTAAGTTCTCGATCCGGATTCCATAGGCGCC